>JAZQUM010000090.1:0-25976 GCA_045631305.1 Oscillospiraceae bacterium
ATGTCATAGGTCAGAGCAAGCTCGTCGCTGACTTCGGACGAATCGTAATCCCGTACATTGAGCGACACCACGGGCGCGCGGTAATCGGTGGAAAAATCGCCGTAGACCGTGACACCATCAATGGCACTGACACCCTCATAAAAACGGCGCATCAATTCCTGCTCGTGACGGAAAATATTCTCAACGCCTGTTTCTTCCAGATAATCCAGTGCGGCAGAAAGGCCTGCAATCCCGTGTCCATTCAGCGTGCCTGCTTCCAGACGGGTAGGCATTTCGGGAGGCTGCTGAGGATTATAGGTCTGCACACCGGAGCCGCCAACCTTCCACGGGCGAATCTCCACATCGTTTGCCACACAAACACCACCGGTGCCCTGAGGTCCCATAAGGCTCTTGTGGCCGGTGAAGCACAAAATATCAATATTCATCTTCTGCATATCGATATGAAATGCACCTGCTGTCTGGGAAGCATCCACGATATAAAGAAGACCGTGACGGTGCGCGATCTCACCGATACGCGCCACATCCAGGGCATTACCCGTCAGGTTAGAAGCATGGGTGGTAATAATAGCACGGGTATTGGGGCGGATCAGCTTTTCAAAATCTCCATAGTCGATGCAGCCCTTACGGTCTGCCGCCACAAAACTCAGTTCCACACCGTGCTGCTCCAGACGATACAGTGGACGAAGCACAGAATTATGCTCCAAGTCGGTGGAGATCACATGATCACCGGAAGAAACCGTTCCGTTGATGGCAAGATTCAATGCTTCCGTCGCATTTGCCGCAAAAGCCACATGATCTGCACGCTGACAACCAAAAATACTTGCCAGCTTTTCACGAGTTCCGTAAATAACACGGGAGGCATCCAGCGCACTTTCATGCACGCCGCGGCCACTATTGCCCATGGTATTCATCGCTGCTACCACCGCGTCTGTCACCGCCTGCGGCTTGCGCATAGTAGTTGCTGCATTATCGAGATAAATCACGCCGAGCGCTCCCTTCTATCAGATTCTCAGGGCTTGATCACAGAGGATGCACCACTGAGTTTTTCCACGATGGAATACATGTTGGTCACAGAACCAACGGCCAGTTTTTCGGAAAGGCCATAGAAATTCAGGCAGGTACCACAGGTGAGGATTTCCACACCCTGCGCTTCCATATTTTTCAGATCCTGCAAAGAATCGGAACCTTCCACAGGGATCTGTGCACCGCCATTATAGAAAAGAATGGTCTTGGGCAGTTCTTCCAACTGACTTACCGCAAAAAGGAAACCTTTCATTAAGGTCTTGCCCAGTTCATCATCGCCTTCGCCCATGGCAGCAGAACCAACGGCAACCACAAGATTACCGGAAGCCACGGGAGCAGTCACAACTTCTTCTGCCACTTCCACAGCAGTATCTACACCAATGGAAACAGCGTATTCCTTTTCGCTCTTACATACCACTTCTACACTGCAATTCTTCTGGGATGCAAGACGTTTGAGATTTTCAACCGCAGTGGCATTATCCACCAGCACTTCCACAACGCCTGCACCGGCAAGCTTTTTCATAGCCTGATCCGCCTTTACCACAGGCAGGGGGCACTGTTCACCAATTGCATTTACAATAACATGTTCCATTTTATGATTCCTTTCCAAGGTGCCGAAACACGCAATATTTCATATTATTTATCATAGCATATCCAAAAGAAAGCAATCATCCGCTTTTCCAATCGTTTAAATTGTAATCGTTTTTTTCGATGAAAGCAATTCTTTTTCACAAAAAAAGAGCACCGCCAAATGCGGTGCTCTTAAAAATATCAATGTTTGGGTTTGGAGGGTTTGGCTGCTTTCTGCGCCTTCTTTGCTTTCTCGCTCTTGGTCTGCAGGAAAATCAGGAAACCGAGAACAGCTGCCAGAATTACCAGCAGTGCAGTCATTGCGATCCACCACTTGGTAGCAAAACCAACACCAACGAGAACCAGAACAACAGCGATAGCGATGAGGATCAGAATCTTGCGGAACTTCTTCTGGAATTCATAGCTGGACATGTACTTCTGCATGAAAGATTCGATCTTGGTGCCTTCGAAGCCGGGCAACGCGAAAGTAGACTGCACGGGAGGCTTGCTGTTAGGCTTGAAACCATTGCGCTTGAGAATAACCACCACATCACCAATGGTAAAGTTGCTGCCCTTATAGCGCTTGGAAATAGACTTGGCGATCTTATCATTGGGGGTGCCGGAAACAGCCATAGACAGAACAGCCTGTTCGACTTCTCTGGAATACTTCTTCATAAAACACTTCTCCTGTAGGGATATTTTCAACTCTGCGCACTGTCACGCACGAAAGAATGCATATACGCTTTTATCATTATAACATAAGTTTTATAAAGTGCAAGGGGGCGTTTCCCATAACACTAAACTTTGTTTTTTGTCAAAAGTTACCGCTGCGGTTTTTGCATAGCGGCACAAAAGGGCGGGAAATCTATGCTTGCGATACCCAAACGCAACTCAAATACAATCCATTTTAAAGGAGAATATGATTATGTCCAGCAAGAATTCCAACAAGCTTAATGTTCCCGAGGCACGTGCCGCTATGGATAAGTTCAAGATGGAAGCCGCTTCCGAAGTAGGCGTAAACCTGAAGGAAGGCTATAACGGTGATCTCACCAGCCGCGAAGCAGGCTCTGTCGGCGGCCAGATGGTGAAGAAGATGATCGAATCCTACGAAAAGTCTCTGTAACACAGCGGTTTGAGAAGCGGGCCAAACGGCCCGCTTCTCACTTCATTATGCTAACGAAATAACGGGTTTTTATTGACAAAAATCAGCCTATCCTTTATAATGTGGGAGTTATTGTGCGCACGAATGCGCTTCAAAAGAAATAAGAATTAGAGGAGAAAACAAAGTGGAAGAAAAGAAATTCCAGCCGTTCGTTCCTGCTGACAAAGTAGTTCCCGAATTTACCGTATTTTCCGTGATTCTGGGTGCCATTCTGGCAGTGGTATTCGGCGGCGCAAATGCATACCTGGGCCTCCGCGTCGGTATGACTGTTTCCGCATCTATCCCCGCAGCAGTTATCTCCATGGGTGTGATCCGCTTCATCCTTAAGCGCGATTCCATTCTGGAAAACAACATGGTGCAGACCATCGGCTCTGCCGGTGAATCTCTGGCAGCAGGCGCTATCTTCACCATGCCCGCTCTCTTCATGTGGGCTGACGAAGGTCTCTGCGACATGCCTACTCTCATCGAGATCGGCCTCATCGCTCTCATCGGCGGTCTTCTGGGCGTTCTCATGATGATCCCCCTGCGCAGCGCTCTCATCGTTAAGGAACACGGCACTCTGGGCTATCCCGAAGGCAAGGCCTGCGCTGAAGTTCTTATGGCCGGTGAAGAAGGCGGCGCTAAGTCCTCCACCGTATTTGCAGGTCTGGGCATCGCTGCTCTCTACAAGTTCGTAGCAGACGGTCTCAAGATCTTCCCCAGCGAAGTAGACTACTCCATCCCCGCTTACAAGGGTTCCGGCGCCGGTGTTGACGTTCTGCCCGCTTTGGCAGGCGTTGGTTACATCTGCGGCCCCCGCGTATCTTCCTACATGTTCGCAGGTTCCACCCTGGCATGGTTCGTACTGATGCCCATGATCGCCCTCTTTGGCAGCGATCTGGTGATCTATCCCGCTACCGAAACCGTAGCTGACCTCTATGCCAACGGCGGCACTTGGGGTCTTTGGGACTCTTTCATCCGCTACATCGGTGCAGGTGCGCTGGCAGCTGGCGGTATCATCAGCCTCATCAAGTCCCTGCCCATGATCATCAGCACCTTTGCTTCCGCATTTAAGGATTACGGCAAGACCACCGGCGGCACTCTGCGCACTGAACAGGAACTGTCCATGAAGTTCGTGATCGTAGCTTGCCTGGTTCTCACCATCTTCATGTGGCTCTTCCCCGCTATCCCCGTAAGCTTCATCGGCGCACTCATCGTGCTGATCTTCGGTTTCTTCTTTGCAACCGTTTCCTCCCGCATGGTTGGCCTCATCGGCTCTTCCAACAACCCCGTTTCCGGCATGTCCATTGCAACTCTGCTGATTGCTACCATCACCCTGAAGGCTACCGGCAGCACCGGTGCTGAAGGCATGGTCGGCGCTATCGCTATCGGTTCCGTTATCTGCATCATCGCCGCTATCGCAGGCGACACTTCTCAGGACCTGAAGACCGGTTATATCCTGGGCTCCACTCCCAAGAAGCAGCAGTGCGGCGAACTGATCGGTGTTGCTGTTTCCGCAGTTGCTATCGGCGCTATCCTGTATCTGCTGAACGCTGCTTGGGGCTTCGGTTCCGAACAGCTGGGTGCTCCTCAGGCTATGATGATGAAGATGGTTATCGAAGGCGTTATGGGCGGCGATCTGCCCTGGGCTCTCATCTTTGTTGGTATCTTCATTGCTGTCTTCGTTGAAATCCTGGGTCTCCCCGTTCTTCCCATTGCTATCGGCGTATATCTGCCCTTCCACCTGAACGCAGGCATCATGGCCGGCGGTCTCATTCGCCTGTTCGTGGAAAAGCGCAAGTATAAGAACGAAAAGGCTAAGAACAACTCCATCCAGTCCGGTATCCTGTATACCTCCGGTATGATCGCCGGTGAAGGTATCGTTGGCATCCTGCTGGCAGTTCTTGCTGTTATCAAGGTTGGCGGTTCTTCCGTTGGTGATGTCATCGACCTCTCCTCCAAGCTGAATCTGGGCAACATCGGCGGCCTTGTGATCTTTGCCGTACTGCTCGTTTCCATCGTTCTTTACGCTAACAAGGGCGCTAAGGAAACCAAGGAATAATTGCAAAAAACTAAAATGGGCTATATACTGAGGTATATAGCCCATTTTCACTAAGGAGAAAACCTTATGGCAAAAAAAACTGAAAACTATCTGGATTACATCCCCGCCATCTCCCCTCTTAACACTTGGGATGTGGATGAAGATGACGGCCTTGTGACCGTACATATGGTGCACCGCGGCTTTTATGCATGGGTGGCTCAGAAATTCTTCCACCGCCCCCGTGTAAGCCACATCCATCTCGATACCAACGGCAGCTTCATCTTCCGCCATATCGACGGAAAACGCTCTGTAAACGACATTGCAGAACTGGTGAAAACTGAGTTCGGTAAAGATGCCGAGCCCCTTTATGACCGTCTCGTCAAATACATGCAGATCCTTTATGAACACAAGTTTATCTACTATGTAGGAAAGGGTAAGATGCCCAAATGAAAACTTACGAGATCATCATCGGCGTGCTGCTCTTTGCCTTGGCCGGCGCCGTCCTTTACGTGTGGGGTTTGAAAAAATCCGTTTCTCAGGGTAATGACATGGAACACAATCTTCTCCATGCCTGCGGCAGCCGTGTGGTAAAGGCACTGAAGAAAACGGACACCCTTTCTTCCGCCGAAATTGCCTCTCTCATCACCGGAATCACCGTGGGCCAGTTCTGGTCTCGTCAGAAAATGAAAGTGCAGGATGGCGCAAAAGTCGCCCCCTCTGTTATCGCTTTCCTTCTGGACCAGCAGTACATCGAAAAGTGCGGCCAGGATACTTATCGCAGGAAAAAGTAATAAAAAGGAGACCGACTTGCGTCGGTCTCCTTTTTATCAGCCAATAAACCCCGCTGTTTTAAGAATTTCCACAGCCCTGTCGCAGTTTGCCTCGCTCACCATCACAATAGGTCCCGTGCACCCCATACCGCTTTGCGCATAAATGCCAGCCTTCCAAAGAACCTTTGCAGCCTCTTCCAGGTCCAGCACTTCAATACCGGAAATACTGGCAGTAACCGGTTCTGCAGGCGGACATTTGACTTCTTCTGCAGAAGAAGTTAAATCTGTAGTTTTGCGTGCTTTCAAAATCCCAGAAAGACCTGCCTTTTCTGCAGCTGCAAATTCCGCTTTGGCAACATCAAAAACTTTGCCCCGCACCAACTGCGCAGCATATTCCAATGCATTGGCAATCACCGGTGCTCCGGAGGCACGGGAAATAATGAGGATCAGCTTATTATAATCCACACCGATACCCGGCCCATAGCCAAAACCAACCGACTCAAAGCTGCCGCCGGTAGTATAAGCCGAAAGCATCTTTATCAGCGCATTACCAGTCAGACTATCTGTCACCATTACATCGGCATTGCCTTGCAGCACATCATTTCCCCGCATGATAGCGCCGCCATCTGCACGGACAGAAGCAGCCCAATTGATATCATAGCCGCTGTCTTTCAGCCGCCTGAGCGCCATTTCAGTTTGACGGGCACCATCTACATTCAAAATGCCCACAGCAGGATTTTTCACGCCGCAAGCCTTGGCAGCGATGATACCGCAAAGAGTATTCCTTACCATGCTTTCAACGCGGTCAGCCGCAGAAGTACCGGTGGTATTGGCAATAAACATTTCCTTACCCTTGGCCGGCGTTACAACGCGGCCAACAGTGGAAACACCGATGGGAAACGGGAAGTGCATGGTAAGGGCACCGTCTATCTCGCCGTTTTTCATCATCTCTTCCATCTTTTTGTGGCCTTCGTCTTCATTTTCCACATGCACGCTAGTAAGCCCCTCCGCTTTCAGGGACCCGATATAACATACATCCACACCGCGCTCAACTGCCATAAGTGCTGCTGCCACAGCATTTTCTTCGCCGTGTTCGCTGCCTATACCGGTCAGAGCAATTCGGGGGCGCATACCATAAGTGCCGTTTTCCAGACCTTCCGCCATCTCCCAAAAAGCTTTGGCAAGGGTCTTTTCCAAACTATGCATTTGCTTCCCCCTCTTTTCCCTGCCCCAAAAAAGTGGCCGCAAAATCCTTCATAACCTTGGCAATCATTCCTCTGACCTCTTCTTCGCTGATCGCAGCTGCAGGGTCGGCAGTGCCCGAATTTTTCTGCATTACGAAAGAGCAGCCGTCAAAAAGGTTCGTCATGCGTCCCAAAAACAAAGATCCCTTCCCGATAATCATAGCACGATTGATTCTTCCGGAAAGGATATCTTCGCGGGCAAAGCCCATATAAGGAACGCCGGAGGGAATATGCCCCTGGGTGGGTGCCCACCCTACAAGGCCGTGGTCTTCCACAAACTTTTCCAGTTCTGTTTTGGAAATATCGCCGTGTTTAACCGCAAGAGCCGCAATCATTTTATAATTGGACAGCGGAACATCGCCTGCCCCTGCAGGTTTGGTAATATCAGGGTTTTGCATTTCAGGGGAAAACTTATCGATATCGGTAACTTTTAACCCGCCACGTTCCAACGGCTCTGTAACAAGAGAAGCAATCACGGCCTGTGGCGCAGAGCCGGTTCCAACACTGTGGCAACCAATAATCTCCAGATTGATTTCCGGATTCACCCCATCGTTTTGAGAAACCACAACCGCAAATCCCCCCACCGTATCTTCCAGAATTGGAAGACCTTTTTTGACATGGTCCTTGCCATTCATGCCCAGTTTTGTCGTGCAGCCCCCGGCAGTTACCACAACTGTTTTATAAGCCCCGGCTTCCACAAGCGCTGCCGCTTCCACCACAGCATGAGCAGGTCCTGCGCAAAAGCCACGGGTATCGGATCCTGCAGCAGCCTTGAAACCCGCAATTTCTGCAGCTGCCTTGGCAAAGTTGCCACCGCCGCGCTGGTTCATATCCCCGCAGGCTTCTTCGCAGCAATCGATTACATATTCCACTTCGTTTTTGTCGATTCCCGCATTTTTGATGGCAGAGAGTAACGCCAGAACAGAAGACGCCTTGGATACCAGATTCTCATGCATTACATGGGCAGAAAGATTAACATCGATATCATGAGCGCGGTTGATACAGCCAACCAGTTCGCCGCAATGATAGAGACCTTCGGAATGCTCTTTTGAAACCAGCCGCTCCACTTCTTCACGCTCCACCCCACATTTCAGGCGAGCTACAATACTTTCATCTATCACCCTGTTAGCTGCAAACTGCTCTTTATATCGTGCTACAAAACCACTGTCCAGCTTCACTAAATCAAACACATCACAGGCCTGCAAAAGAAGAATAAACTCTTCCTGCGGCATGATCTGACCGAATTTCCCATAACACGCTTTTACATCGCAGTTCTTTTCATACCAGGGTTGCTCCACGCCGGCAAGCTCTTCTGGGGTCTTGTTGCCGATGTAAACCTGATTGGGCCAGTATGACAACACCTGCTCAAAAGTGCGCAGATGCGCAGGCAACGCTTTCAGATATTCACTATCGGGATTAACGATACCTTCAGTAGTTTGCGTAGTGCCGTTATGCAGCACCATATCAGGCGTGTGCATCAGAACGTACCCCGCTCCCTTGATAACGCTTTTCATAAAAACCGACCTCTCTTCCTCTCAGATACAGAAAAAAGGAGCAGCGGCTCCAGCCGCCGCTCCTTTGGGGATCATCAGCGCAAATACTTACAGAACTGTTCACGAATGCTGCTCATTTCGCTGCTGATTTCATCCACATTCAAAACCATTTCCATCATAGAAACCTGCTCATCATAAATGGCTTCATCAAATTCTTCTTTTACTGCACTCTCGCATACATGGTAAACCGTAAGTCCCAACTGGACTCCTGTCAACGGACCTGCATAAGTGGGATCACCGGCGGTGACCGTTTCAGCAGCCAGGCCGGAAGCTTCGCCCTCCGCTGCGCCCAACAGAACAACTACGTTCTCAGGCCCATACTGCTCAGCGAAATCTTTCACCCGCTTCTGATTCTCCAGATCCATTGCACCTGCGGCCGTTCAGACGAAACATTCTGTCGAAGAGAACACAACTTCTGCCCCGGCAGTTTCAGCACAAGCCTGAATGGCCTGACCGGGAATACCGTCTCGGTCACCAATGATAATCACTTTTTTACCCTTTAAAATGCTCATGGTTTTCCTCCTTTTTAAATTAATAATGTGTCTGTACTCAGATATGCTTTTTGATCATTGCCTCCACGTTTTCTGCCGTAGCATCATCCTTCACGCAGGAATCCACCATGGCACCATTTTCATAAATGGCAACAACAGGCAACCCCAAAATCTTTTGACTGATGGCAAGTCGCCGAGCCTTGGTGGTATTCAGCGCGCAGAACTTGATCCTATCACCGTAAACTTCGGCAAAACCATGCACATGAAGCATAAGAGCCGCGCAAGGAACGCAGCCGTCTCCGTAAAAGTCCACAAGGATCTTCCCCTGCGCCTGCAAAACTTCCTTTTCAAACGTATCCTTATCCAATTCCAGCATGTTCTTTCTCCTTACTTCAACTGTGCAATATAATGCTCTGCCTGCATGGCGGCAATAGCACCGTCAGCTGCCGCAGTAACCACCTGACGCAGGCTTTTTTCGCGTATATCTCCGGCAGCAAACACCCCGGGAATATTGGTGTGCATGTTTTCATCGGTTTTGATATAGCCGTTTTCCATGTGGATCATACCGTCAAAAAGCTCCGAATTGGGTAAGAGCCCAATAAAACCGAAAAGGCCGAACATGCCATCGTCATCACTTGCTTTGATCGTAGTCCGTTCTCCGGTTTTGGTATTTCTTATCACCATGGTGCTGAGAATTTCATCCCCGCCCACTTCATCCACCACACAATTCCACAGAAAGTTGATCTTGGGATCAGCAAAGGCTTTTTCCTGGATAGATTTTGCAGCACGCAATGTGTCACGCCGATGGATAACCGTCACCTTCCTGGCAAACTTTGCAAGGTATATGGCTTCTTCCACTGCCGCATCTCCGCCGCCCACTACATACACATCAAAGCCTTCAAAAAAAGCTGCATCACAAGTAGCACAAAAAGAAATCCCTTTTCCTACATACTGCTCTTCATTTTTGCAGCCAATGGAGCGTGGCACCGCACCGGTGGCAAGGATCACAGTCCGCGCCAAATACTCCCCCTTACTCCCTGTAAGCTTCTTGATATTCCCTTCCAGCTCCACGGCCCTGATGGTATCACTTGCCCGCTCTGCTCCAAATTGCTTCGCCTGCCGACTCATGCGGGCAATGAGACTGGGGCCGCTTTCTCCTTCCAGAATTTGACCGGGATAATTCTCGATCTCATTGGTAATGGCAATCTGCCCCCCATCCTGACCCTTCTCGATGATAAGCACAGATAATCTGCTGCGGCCAGCATAAAAACCGGCTGATAAACCTGCAGGTCCTGCTCCCAAAACCACCACATCATAAATTTTGCTCATTTCTTTTACACCTCAAAAACCGTTTGATCCTCCACCTCGGTGGTTAGTGCTTCCAACGCCCGCTCCACCAGTTTCTTCCGCAGGGCATATTCTTCCTCCGGAGTAAGCGCAGGATTCCCCAACGGATACGGAATTGCAATGGTGGGAATGATTCTGTTTGCGCCAACTGTAAGAGAAATGGGGGTAACTGTACACATATGAACCACAGGAATACCTGTGCGCTCAATTTCTTTTACCATCGTTGCACCGCAACGTGTGCAGGTACCTCACGTGCTGGTCATGATCACAGCATGCACCCCTGCACTCAGAAGTTTCTGCGCATATTCTCCGGCAAATTTTTTACTGGATGCCACTGCTGTACCGTTACCAACGGTGGTATAGAAATAATCATAGAGCTTACCAATTTTTCCCTGCCGCTCAAATTCCCGCAGAATATCAACAGGCAGCACACGGTCAGCATCCCCATTGGCATACATCGGATCATAACCGCCGTGGGCAGTTTCGTACCCCTCCTCAGTCAGATCATTTACTCCTGCAATGCAATATTCCCCGTAGCGGGATGCCGAAGACGCCTCAATGCGGTCAGGATTTCCTTTGGGCACAATACCGCCGGAGGTGCAAAGCGCAATGGTTGCCTGGCTCAGATCATGAATTGCCTTAGCCGGCGGAACACGGTCAAAAGAAGGCATGGGGTATTCCGTGGTAAACGGCTGATTATTCAGCTTTTTCAGCAGCATATCAACGGCGCGCTTCGCTCCGCGCTCCTTTTCAAAAAAGTTGCGGCGAATCCCATTGGGAAGATACCCTTCCTGACAGGACGCTCCCAGTTTTTCACCTCTCATCATTTTAAGTGCCAGTTTGGCCATGGTGGGAACTGCCTTTCGCATACCGGCAGCGCTATTTGCCGTAGCGACAATGAGGACTTTCTCCTTTAGCTCTGCTCCCGGATTTTCCTCATACATGCCGGTGAGAACAGGAATCCCCAGTTCATCCTGTACAGATTGGCAAATATTGGCGCAGGCATATCCGTAACGCCCGGCATTGAAGGCAGGCCCTGCCAAAAAAAGATCAGCCTTCGCTTCCCTGACCCATTCCAGGATCTGTGTCTTTGCCTCCTTCTCATGCTCTGCAAAATAGGAATCCCCACAGATAATGGTAGAAATGATCTCAGCTTCACCTTTCCAAGCCTGGCTGAATGCCATGCCAGGGCCTACAAAGCCCTGGCGAAACTCGGGAGCCACATGGGCCATTTCTTCACCGCCAATATTGGCAAAGAACTGATTGATATAATGCACTACGCGAAAACTCATTTTTTCCTCCTTTCCTATCTGGCACTAAGCCGGTTAAATCCCATTTCATTGGTGGCCCCGGTAATGACCTGAATCTCAGCTTCAATGCTGCCATCAGAGCGCAGCGACCCTGCGTGCCCGCCGGCAATCACATCAACATAATCCAGCATACCGATGACTTTATCCATTTTAGGAAGAACGATTACTTCGTTGGCATTGCCGCCGGTAACCACCGCATCCGCTAAAACATCCGCATCGGCCAGCGATTGGCTCTTACCGTCCTGCCCGGCATATTCGTCGGTGATGATAGTAGTTTTAATGCCGAGCTGCTCAATTTTTCTGGTATTCATAATGAGGTCAGTATCGGGATTGCCAAAACCTTCCTGAGAAATAAGAGCACCGTCCAGATCCAATAAGCGGCAAAGTTTAGCCGTCCAGTCAGAAGAGCGCTCCTTATCTGCCAGATAAACAGTTTCATTGGTAATAATATTGCAGACATAGTTCAGCGCCTTTCCGTGCTGGGCAAAAAGTTCTGCAACAACAGGGTTATTCAGATGGTGATAGGTGGTGTTTTTATCGCAGGCAGACACGCAGTTACCGGAAATAATGGCGCCGTCCATGGTCTCTGTAGGATTTAAAATTGTTGTCAGGCTGTGCTTGGCATCCAGACCGTATACGTAGGTATCGTGCAGCAGGCCCTGACTTTGCAGCATATGAACATACGCTACCCGGGGAAGATGGGGGTACTTTTCAATCCCCTCCCTGATGCCAAAGGTTTCAAACTCCTGCACCTCATCCACCGCAATATTGCGGCCCAATTCGCCAATAAAAGCCGCAGCGCGCAAACCGGCAATACGAAGGGCGCGTTCATAGTCATGCGGTTTGATATCATCGGCGGGAGTGCAAACCATCACCAGATTCTGCAGTTTCGAAAAAGGTGTGTAGTCGGCACCGGGGCCGGACATATCGATGATCCCCTCCTGAAACCCAACGATTTTGCCGGCTGTCACAACAGCCATTCCCCTTAGGACATGGGTCCTGCCGGAACCAACCGCATCCACCTTTGCAATGACACCCGGGAAAACCCCACCTTTGCCTTCCACTTTTACCCGGGGTTCAATCACGTCTTTCACCGGGGTGATGCGCACACTCTCACCGGGCTTTGCAATGTCAAAAACAACACTTGCAAGGCAAGCTTCCACATCACCATCCTGAAAAACAAATTCCTTCACTTCATCGGCATTCACATAAAGAACCCCGTCTTCCACTTTGCATTCCTTTGAAAACTGAATATCATTGATTTGAATAAAACCTAACTCCAATTTCAAAGCAAGCACCTCCTTTGTTCATTCTTTGCCCAAAACTTGCTGCAGCGTCAACTCCGATACCGCTGCAAAGCAAGGCATAGTCAATAAGTTGAAAGTCCCGCAGGATCTTTTCCGATAGGATGCGATTTTGCTGTTTAACCCCATCGAAAGTTATTATCGCATTGGCAATCATTTCTGCCCGACTAACTTCAAATTTGCGCGGAACACAGGAAATCACCACGGATTTATACGGAGTTTCCCCAGGCTTCACGCTGCCGGCAAGAGGATGGGTATAAAGAGTATGCCCCATATACACCGCATCACGCACCGCAATTAAAATTTCCCTGCCTGTACACTCCGCGCGATAATCAACGAAAAATTCGTCTTTTAAACGGGCAGCTACCAACGGATTATTGGTTAAAATGAGATAACTTCCGCTATTTTCCACAAATCTCATCTGCCTTTCCATAAAAACAAAAAAGCGCTGCAATGATTGCAGCGCTTTTGGCGGGAACATGTGGGAATCGAACCCACCAGGGCAGTTCTTCACCGCCGACAACGGTTTTGAAGACCGTGAGGCACACCAGCACCCATATACTCCCAAATCTTTCATCTGCGCCTTACTGATAGGAAAGCGGCTCTGCCAGCGCCGCTTTCTTATCTTTTCCCGAAAAATGCACTTTCATACCTTTCAGGAAAACCTTTATTTAAATGGCGCAGATCCCCCTCTTTTTTTGTAATACCTAAGCGGTCGAAGTGTTCTAAAACAACCAATGCATATTTGCGGGAAGTCCCCAACATATCCCGCAGCTGCGCAAGGGTTAAAGTTTGGTTTTCCGCAAAATGCACCTGCACCACATGCCACACTTTTTCATACGCCTTTCGGTGGTAGCAAATTTGAGGAGAAAGCATCACCAGTTCACCGGCTGAAAGGACGCTATCCAGTACCTGCCTGCAATCTGCCTTTTCCTTAGGGTCAAACATCGCCATAACATCCTCTAAAAATGCAGGCTCGATATCTGCCCTTTCATAAATATCCAAAAGTTTGGCACGGATACGGGTCTGCCGTTTGGTAAACGAGATTACAAAATCGACCAAAGCGTACCGCTCTTCTATGCGTTCGATCCCCCCTTCACGGCACAATTCCCGCAAAAAGGCATTGGCAATCATTGGGTCTGCATTTTTAAAAAGTTTTTGCCGCAGCTCAGCTGATTTCATACCAGCACGCAAAGGATTTTGTCTATGATAATCCGAAAGTATACTTTTGCAGCTTTTTTCAATCTCTTTTAACACACAGAAAGCAGTATAGCGCCCTTCCAACACTTCAACTGCGTGCCCCTGTGCGACAAGTTCATGCAGTTCTCCCAGCAGAAGCTCTCTTTCCATGCCAAGTTTTTCCGCTAATTTCAAAGCATCAGGTAAATCCGTTCTAAATTCCGCCACTGCTTGCAGCACCTTGTCACTTTTGGATCCGCACTCTTTCGTGTGCAATTGCTGAAGAAGCCCCCTATCATTTCTTTTGTGCTTACATGGTGCATTATCCAAAATCACACCGCCGCCGATGGTTTCAAGAGGCGAGAAAAAGCGAATCACAAAATGGTCTCCTTTTTTCGTCGCTATAGGTTCTGCCATTCGAAGCTGCGCATAGCAGCTTTCACCCGGCAATAACTGATTTCGATCCAGCAACACCACTTTTACCACCCGTTCTTCTGTACCATGATAAAAATGCACATGGGAATCGGTAACAATTACACGCTGAGCGTCTGTAAGGCAGTATAGCTTTACATCCAGCATGCAGGAAATATCAATACTTCCCTTTCTTGCCACCACATTTCCACGCCTCACATCGCTTTTATGCATTCCCGCCAGATTTACTGCCACCCGCTGCCCGGCATAAGCTGCAGGCACAGTTCTCCCGTGTACCTGCAAATTACGGATTCGTGTCTCAGTCCCCGCAGGTACCAGTTCTGCCTCATCACCTTCGTGTATACATCCATCAATCAGTGTTCCCGTAACCACAGTGCCAAACCCATCCACAGAGAACACACGGTCAATTGGCAGACGAAAAGGCATGCGCATATTCTTTTCCTGCACAGAAACTGCCAAAGCATGTAAATGCTCCCGAAGCTCCTCAATCCCCTCCCCCGTATAGGAAGATACCGCCAGCATAGGTTTTCCTTCCAGAAAGGTTCCCGCCACCCGTCGGGTAACCTCTTCTTCTATCATTGCCAGCCAATCCGGCTCAACGGCATCTTTTTTAGTGATAACTACCATTCCCCGTTGAATACCAAGAAGCTCTAAAATGGCCAAATGCTCTTCTGTTTGAGGCATGACCCCCTCATCAGCTGCCACCACCAACAGACAAAGATCGATTCCGCCGGCACCCGCCAGCATATTTCTGATAAACCTTTCGTGACCGGGTACATCTATAATCCCTGCCTGCGCGCCGTCTTCCCATTCCATGTGGGCAAAGCCCAGTTCAATGGTAATGCCCCGCTTCTTTTCCTCCAGCAAACGATCGGTTTCAATACCCGTCAGAGCTTTTACCAGCATAGTCTTTCCGTGATCCACATGACCGGCTGTACCAATGATCACATGTTTCATTTCAAAATCTCCTTCAGTGCCTGCGCAATACAAATAAAATCTTCTTCCATCAGCGTTCTCACATCTATTACGCATCGCTGGCGGACAATGCGCACAATAATGGGGCACGCCCAAAGCCGCAACGCTTTTTCCAGTTGGCAGGAAGATAGTTTGCGGCTATGGATAGCCACCGCATAAGTGGGTAATACCTGCCCAGGCACACTGCCGCCCCCCACCTGACTTACTTCTTCAATTATTTCTGCCTCCACGCCGTTTTGAAGAAGCATACCGCAAAGCATATCAGCCTTGGCACGCAGTTTTTCCTGTGATTCCCCCAACATGCGCAGCGTGGGGATCTCCTGCTGCGCTGTGCCATCGGCATAACTGTGAAGAGTCGCTTCCAGCGCCGCAAGGGTCAACTTATCCACCCGCACAGCACGCGCCAAGGGATGATGCTTTAGAATATCCATATACTCCCTTTTCCCAAGGATGATACCTGTCTGCGGACCGCCCAGCAGCTTATCCCCCGAGAACGAAACTACATCCACCCCTGATCGGACAACTTCCTGCACAGTGGGTTCATCTTTCAAATTAAACCTGTTCAAATTCCAAAACGAACCGCTCCCTAAATCTTCAATCACAGGAAGCCCCACTTTTCTGCCCAGTTCCACCAAATCAGCGCGAGGCACAGACTCTGTAAAACCCATAATTTTAAAATTACTGGTATGCACTTTTAAAAGTGCACGGGTATTTTCTCCCACAGCCCGCTGATAATCACTAAGACGGGTTTTGTTAGTGGTACCAACTTCTCTGAGTTTGCAGCCGCATCCTTCCATAATATCCGGCACCCGAAAAGCCCCGCCAATCTCCACCAGTTCACCGCGGGAAGTGATTACTTCGCCGCCGGCAGCAAGCGCTGAGAGGATCAGCAGCACAGCGGCAGCATTGTTATTAACTACCATGGCGCTTTCCGCACCTGTAAGGTCAGTAAGCAGATGTTCCACATGGCTGTATCGAAATCCACGGCCACCACTTGCTATATCGTATTCCAGATTGGAATAGCCTTTTGCCACCTCTGTTACCATCTGTATTGCCCGCTTAGAAATACAAGCGCGACCAAGGTTCGTATGCAGCACCACACCCGTTCCGTTAATCACTCTGCAAAGGGACGGCAAAGACACCTTGTGTACAAAAGCGCATATTCGCCCCGCCAGTTCTTCCAAGGAAGGAATCGTCTCTATCTCACCGCAAAGCACACGACTGCGCACAGCTTCCACTTCATTGCGCACAGCTTTTTTCAGCACGTGCGGCGCCGTATCTCCGCATTTTTCTAAAATTATAGGCGCCTTCAACACCTCGTCCACTTTAGGAAGTTTCCGCAGCAAAGATTGCTCCATATGTCACTCCATTTCCTATAATCAAATAAAAAACTCTAAATAACTCTCAACTCCATGTCTCTCCATAGGATATCCACTTTTTCATAAAGTAAATCCTTACCGTATATTTCCCGCCAAAAACTTGTTGACAATTCAACATCTTTGCCATATAATCTGTTTGAATCTCCCCTAAGGGGTATTATTGGGAGGCAGATATGATCGACCGCTTTTCCACTTTTGTCAGCGCCATTGCCCAAATCAACCGCTGCATCAACACCATCAAGTACCGCGAAATGCAGCCCTTTGGCCTGAAAGGCTCCCATGTGATGTGCCTTTTCTATCTGCAGCACGAGCCTAATGGTCTTACTGCTGCCCAGTTATCCCGCCTGACCCACGAGGATAAAGCAGCCATCTCCCGCACACTTTCTGATTTGGAAAAGCACGGCTTGATTTCTTATGCCGCCCCAACTGATCAAAAGCGCTACCGCGCCGTTTTAACCCTTACAGAAGATGGCAGCAAGCTCTGCCGTAAGCTGGATGAATTGATCCTCGGCGCTGTGGAAGCAGGTGGCTGCGGATACAGTGAGCAAGAACGTGAAATTTTTTACCGCGTGCTGCTGCGCATTGCGGATAATCTGCAAAATGCCTGCAAATAACAGAAAGGATACTTTATGAGCATTCGAATCATTACCGACTCCGCCAGTGATATTACCGCTGCACAAGCAGAAAAATGGGACGTTACCGTTTTGCCCCTCACCACCATTTTCGGTGACGAAGCTTTCCTTGACGGCGTAATGCTGGACCATAAGACCTTTTACGAAAAACTCATTGAAACCGATGTGATGCCCACCACCAGCCAACTTTCCCCTGCGGCATACGAAGCTGCTTTCCGCAGTGCTATAGATGCAGGCGAAAGCGTACTCTGCATCACCCTTTCCTCCAAGCTTTCCGGTTGCTGTCAGAGCGCCCATATCGCCGCCTCCGAAGTAGAGGGCGACATCGTGATCGTAGATACTCTCAGCGTTTCTCTGGGCATGCAAACCCTCATCGAAATCGCCTGCACCCTGCGAGACAATGGAAAAACCGCAGCTGAAATCGCTGCGGTTCTGGAAGAAGAAAAAAAGAAGCTTCGTCTTATTGCTTTGGTAGATACTTTGGAATACCTCAAGCGCGGCGGCCGCATCTCCCCTGCTACCGCTCTTGCAGGCAGCCTTCTCAACATCAAGCCCGTCATCGCATTGGAAAATGGTGAAGTAGCCATGTGCGGCAAAGCCCGCGGCTCCAAAAATGCCAACAATCTTCTCTCCTCCCTCATCGCCAAAGAAGGCATCGATTTCTCCAAGCCCTGCTATCTTGCTTACAGCGGCCTCAGCGACGCGCTGCTGCAAAAATATGTGGCAGACAGCGCCCATCTTTACGAGGGTCGCAGCGCCGATTTCCCCGTGGTTTCCATCGGCAGCTCCATCGGCACCCATGCAGGCCCCGGCGCCGTTGCCGTTGCCTTTTTTGCTCAAAACTAATGCTTTTACTGAAGCGGCATCTTCTATCCTCCTGAACTGCCCGTTCCTGCAGGGAATAAAAAAAGAGCTGACAGATATCTGTCAGCTCTTTCTTTTTACTTCTTGGAAGATTTGGTAATGCCGTACACGATCAGCGCGATAGCTGCCATAACAACGAAAATACCAAGCATACCCTGGCCCATCAGCTGGAAGGCCGAATTCAGATCTGCATAATTAATCATCAATACAACCTCCTTCTTACTTGATCATCTGGGGGATCAGGTTCAGGATCATACCACCTGCCAGTACGGAAGCGATCTGACCGGAAACATTTGCGCCAACGGCATGCATCAGAAGGTGGTTCTGATTGTCAGCTTCAAGACCCAGCTTCTGAATAACGCGGGCGGACATGGGGAATGCAGAGATACCTGCAGCACCAACCATGGGGTTGATCTTGTTCTTGGAGAACAGGTTCAGGAACTTTGCAAAGAACACGCCTGCGATGGAGTCGAAAACGAAAGCAACCAGACCGAGGCCCATGATCAGAAGGGTCTCAAGGTTGACGAACTGATCGGCTACCATGCTGAAGGAAATGGTGATACCCAGCAGCAGAGTTACCAGGTTTGCCAGCATGTTCTGTGCAGCATCGGAAAGGCTATTGAGCACGCCGCATTCACGAAGCAGGTTGCCGAACATCAGGAAGCCAACGAGAGCCACGGAAGTGGGCGCAATGAAGCCGGCGATGATAGTTACGATCACAGGGAAGAAAATACGCAGCTTCTTGGATACACCTGCAGGATTGTAGGGCATCTTGATCTGGCGTTCCTTCTTGGTGGTAACAGCCTTGATGGCAGCGGGCTGGATGATGGGAACCAGCGCCATGTAGGAATATGCTGCCACCGCAATGGGGCCAACATACTTAGATTTCAGCACCTGAGAAACCAGAATAGCGGTAGGACCGTCAGCTGCACCAATGATACCGATAGCAGCAGCATCCTTCAGATCGAAGCCCAGCAGAACGGCAACGACCACTACGAAGAAAATACCGAACTGAGCGGCAGCACCGAAGAGGAACATCTTGGGGTTGGAGAGCAGCGGACCAAAGTCGATCATAGCACCGATGCCGATAAAGAGCAGCAAAGGCATAGCTTCGGAAGCTTCAATACCCACCTCGAAGAGCCACTGAACGATACCTGCTACTTCGCCGATGCCTTCAATGTTCTGGTTCAGCACACCGGAGAAAGGAAGGTTTACCAGAATGGCACCAAAACCCATAGGCAGGAGCAGCGCGGGTTCATAACCCTTTTCAATAGCAAGATAGATCAGCAGTGCACCCACAACATACATCACCAGCTGCTGCCAGGTGACTGCCATAAAGCCTTCTAACAAAAAACTCATATTTCACCTCGTATATTTTTTGGTTAAACACTAACTGAATTAGTATAGCATGCAGGCTTTAATTTCACAAGTAATTCTATCAGTATTCCATGTAAAATGTATGTAAGGATGAGTCGCCGCGAAGCAGAAACTCCGCGGCGACCGAAGAAAATCAGCCAAAGAGAGAAAAGGCCACAAAGAGAGGTGCCAGCAAAGAGGCTACCAGAGACACTACGCAGATCTGCGTGTTGATGGAAGGACCTGCGGTATCCTTGAAGGGGTCGCCTACCGTGTCGCCGATAACGGCAGCCTTGTGTGCTTCGCTGCCCTTGCCGCCTTCGTTGCCGGCTTCCACATACTTCTTGGAGTTATCCCAAAGACCGCCGGCATTGGACATAAAGAGGGCCAGCAGCAAACCGCTGACGATGTTGCCCAAAAGGAACCCGCCAACTGCCCAAGCGCCGCCGATGAGGCCGACGAAAACGGTTGCCAGAATACTCATCAGCCCTGCAGGAATCAGTTCGCGAAGGGCGCCGGAGGTTGCAATATCAATGCACTTGCCGTATTCAGGTTTTGCATCAGGGTCACCTTCCTTCAGGCCCTTGATGGTATTGAACTGGCGGTGGATCTCGGCAACCATGCGCTGCGCATTCTTACCCACGCCCAGAATCAGCATAGCAGAGAACACAGCAGGAACCACAGCACCAACCAGAATGCCAAAGAACACAGTGGGATTCATGATGTCAAAACCCGTGATCAGTTCTTTGCCTGCTTCAGCAAGGACGGCATTGCATTCACTCATGAATGCAGAGAGCAAAGAAATAACAGTAAGACCTGCAGCGCCGATGGAGAAGCCCTTGGTCACAGCCTTTACGGTGTTGCCTGCACTATCCAGCTCATCAGCTACGCGGATGGTATCTTCGCCCAGACCGCCCATTTCAGCAAGGCCACGAGCATTATCTACAATGGGACCATAAGCATCGTTGGAAATGATCATGCCGACAATGGAAAGCATACCCACCGCAGCCATGGAGATACCAAACACGGCGTAGCCTTCCCCCATGGGGGCGCAAATGGTATAAGCAAGAAGCGCAGAAAGCGCAATGCCCACCATAGCAGGCATAGCAGAAACAAAACCGTAAGCCACGCCGGAGAGAATGGTAAAGGCAGGACCCGACTTGGACGCATGGGCAGACTTCTTTACAATAGGTTTGGAGTCATCAGTGAAGTAGTCGGTAGCAAGACCGATGATCACACCGATCAAAAGGCCAATAGAAGCTGCGCCCCAGATGCGCCAGGAAAAACCAGGGAAAATTGCGGTGGCTGCAGCAGTGAGTGCCATGTAAACACCGGTGGTAACATAAGTAGAAGAGTTCAGCGCCTTGGTGGGGTTGCCATCCTTAACAATGCGGGCAGTGGCAATACCAATAATGGAGGCCAGCAGACCCAGAAGAGAATAGCAGAACACCATGGAAACATTATTGAAGCAGCCACCGGAGAGAGACTGTGCCAAAACCAGAGCAGACGCCATGGCTGCCACATTGGAGTCAAAGAGGTCAGCGCCCATGCCGGCTACGTCGCCTACATTGTCGCCTACATTGTCAGCAATAACAGCGGGATTGCGGGGATCGTCTTCAGCAATACCCAGTTCCACCTTGCCAGTAAGGTCAGCTGAAACATCCGCCGTCTTGGTGAAAATACCGCCGCCTGCTTTGGCAAAGAGGGCCAAAGAGCTTGCACCGAAAGAGAAGCCCAGCAGAATGGACGCATCGCCCACGATCCAGAGAACACCTGCTACACCAAAGAGAGCGCAGCCAACTACGATAAGGCCCATAACAGCGCCGCCGCGGAAACCGATCAGGAAGGCGGGCTTGATGCCTTCTTCGGCAGCTTCTGCCGCACGGCCGTTGGAAAGGGCTGCCACGATGATGCCGATCTTGCCGGCGATAGCGGAAAGAACGGTACCTGCCACATAGGAAAGAGCCATGCCCAGATTCTTGCCGATCTCACCCTTCCAGATGGGAGCGGGCAGGAAGAGGAAAATCAATGCAGCCACTACCCCCGCAAAGATAGCAAGGATCTTATATTCTCGGGTCATAAAGGTGTTAGCACCATCACGAATGAGGCCGGCCACTTCCATGATCTTCTTATTTTTGATGCTCTGCCGCTTTACCCATAGATACAAATACGTGGCAAAAGCGAAGGCGATAGCCGCCGTCAGAAATGACAAGGCATAAAAAAGAGTCTGTTGCTGTTCCATAAAATCCCTCCATACATTACTTCCAGCAAAAATACCTCCATGTTTGCTCCATATTATTCACCGCCCATTTCTTTTAGCACACGCAAAAAAAGGAACCCGAACGGTTGCGTTCGGGTTCCTTTTTTATCTTCATTTCAGCGTTACGCAGCAGGCAAATGCTTTTTCTTCCTTACAAATGCCTTTTACAAGGGCGCTGTCCTCATTTTTGGCCGCATAGAGATGTACCTCTTCGCCGCACAGCACCTCCCGCTGATAATCGATCTGGAAAGTATCGATCCTCCCACCAAATCCCCCCAAGGCACGGTGAACAAAATCTGCATAGCAGGTGTTATTCACATGCTCATTGGCATCAATAGCAGATGCATCCGGGCAAACTACTGCCGTTTCTTCCGCTTCAAAATCACGGATGCGGCGGGTCTTCTCTTCAAAATTTCGGGCAAGGCAATGTTCTCCCTTGGGATAAACATCTGCCTCCACCGCAAGCTGACGGCTATCGGCATAGATCAGAACCCAGCTGGAAGTGCCTTTGATCAACGCATTCCCGTCCCCATCGCAAATCAGATATTCACGCACAAAGCCAACTTTGGTCTGCGGCAGCGGCCAGGTCATACCCACCACTTCGCTTCCGGGCACAAGCTCTCCGCACACCTGATATCTGATGTTTCGGATCACCCACAAGAGATTTCGCTCCAGCATGGCGGCAAAACCTACACCCAGCGCCTCTGCATGATGGCCTGCCAGGTTTTCAAAAAGGGACAAAACTTCCCGCGGCAGGAGATTTCCGTATGCATCAAAGCAGCTTTCCCGCAAAATCATTTTTTCTTCATGCTTCATCATGGGATATTTTCTCCTCACTGTAAGGCGGGCACTGATAGCGCACCTTTCGCTGACTTTTCTTTCCGTATTCAATGGCATTTTCGCTGCAAAGGCAGATGCAGGCCATACAATGGGTGCACGCACCCGTCCAATGCGGTTTTCCATCCCGCATCTCAATACCGCAAACAGGGCAATTTCTTGCGCATTTTCCGCAGCCGATGCAGTTTTCTTTCACATAAAAAGCCTTGCTCTTTACACAAATGGCATAAAAAGCAGGGTTCACAACTGAAGACTTCAATTTATCTTCCAAACCAACTTTTTTCGCTGGTAGTTTTTCTCCCGCAAGAATCTTTTCCGCAGCTTTTTTGACTACAGGCACCGCCTCTTTGCGAATCTTTGTTGCCAGGCGCTTACCCGGTGCTTTGAACATGGCAATATAGTTTTCGGGCATTACCACTTCCTGCGCGCCTCTAAAAACAAATTCTTTCTTTTTGCAGAGGCTTTCCAGATATTTACCCGCGTTACCCATGTCACTGCCGCAAGTCAGCAAAAAATAAGCTTCTTTCGCACCGGAAAACTCACTGTCTTCCATCCACTTGCAGAAAAGGCGCGGCATACGCCACCCGTAAACAGGGCACACAAAAATCCACGGCCGCTGGGATGAAAGCGCTGCGTGCTCTTTTCGGCACATAAGTGCCCCTGCGTCAATGATCTCATCCGCCAGCACGTCACCAAGAATCTCCGCAACATAGCGACTGTTCCCTGTTCCGGTAAAATAAACGATCATTTTAACCTCATTTCTACCAAAAAGACTCGGCGCTTTTCGCCGAGTCTTTCTAAGTTCGATCTTAGCGTTGGTTCAAATCCCAATTCTGCAGCGTTCGCAGGGTATAATAATTGGGGTTGAAGAAGTGGTGATTGTAGGCTACGATCTCATCCTGAATATCATAATAAGATTGCAGGCAACTGATAACAGGGGCACTGCGCTTCATCTGCAGCACCTCACTGAGTTCCTTATTTACTGATACAGGCTGATAATCATTCAGTGCATGCGCAAGAGAGCGCTCACAGAAGTTCCAAATCACTTCATGAAGATGCTCAAAACACATTTCGTCCACATTTTTATTGACCAAAAGCCGGGTGGGGATATAATTCAGGGTATATACAGCAGGATTTCCATTTGCCTTCACCACAATTTTGGTGCGGAGGAACTTCTCATTATTGGAAATCTTCAGCAGTTTTTTCAGCTTACTGTCCGCAGTGATAAATTTGCGTTCCATCACTTCAAAACTGGCTTCATAACCTTCCTTTTCCAGACAATCCGCAAAATAAATGCTGCGGTTTTCAAAATCCAGCGCACTTTTATGGATATAGTTACCGGAACCATGTCGCTTGGTAATATAACCTTCCAATGCCAACATCAAAAGCGCTTCACGCAGCGTTACAAGGCTAATGCCCATTTTCTGCGCCAAAAGTGGTTCAGAAGGCAGTTTATTGTCTTCAAAAACTTCTTCCTTCATCATTGCCAATACGCGGTTCTTAATGGCGATATAGGTGCTGTAATTTGTCTTTGCCATGATCATCACCTGACATTCTGTGAATTCATTACACATGGTGCAAAAATATTTTAGTTTTTTTATTTTAGCATATTCATATTATATTGTAAACGAAAACCTATTTTCATATTATGCGGCCATTTCCTTTGCTTTTGCTTAAATTAACAAACAAAAACCCCACCTTTCGGTGGGGTTTTTATCATCGCATCAGAATTAGAATGCCAGAGTTCTCCACTTGTGACCTTCCATGCGGTTGGTAATATTACCGCGCTTGCAGAGGTTTTCAGCGCAAGCCTGAGCTTCACGATAGAGCTTCTTCTGGTCAGGAACGGTAGTGAATTCACCGTTTTCCAGAATAAACTCACCGTCAACAGCAACACTTTCAATGTTCTGCATGGAGGAAGAATAAACCAGAGTGGAAACAGGATTGTGAACGGGAACTGCCTTGGGGTTAAGATAGGGATTGAAGATAACGAAGTCTGCCTTCTTGCCAACTTCCAGAGAACCGATTTCATCTTCCATACCGATAGCACGAGCGCCGTCGATAGTAGCCATTTCCAGAATCTTTTCAGCAGTGATGATGGTGGGATCCAAAGAATTAACCTTCTGCAGCATAGCAGCGGTCTTCATCAGTTCGATCATATCCTGACCGTTGTTGCTGGCAGCACCGTCAACACCAAGGCTCACGCATACGCCCTGGTTGACCATCTTTGCAATAGGAGCAACACCGGAAGAAAGATACATGTTGCTGACGGGATTGTGAGAAACCTTAAGATCATAATACATGGAACGGCGAATATCCTTATCAGTGAGATATACGCAGTGAACCATCAGCACATTGGGGCCGAGAATACCGAGATCTGCCAGACAGTCAGTACCTGCGCTGCCGTGAAGAGCTACGGTAGAATTGCGGTCAAAGGGAGTTTCGGAAACATGAACGGTAAAACCACTGCCCTTATAGGAATTGCAGAGTTCCCACTGCATCTTCATGTTGTCAGCAGTATTGGACCAAAGAGCTGCAGGAGCAACCCAGATCTTGATGCGGCCATTGTCGCAGTTGTGATAAGTATCAAACAGGCGAACCAGATCCTTTTCGATCACGGAAGTTTCCTGCATGATACCGGGATGAACGCCGAATTCTACGCCGGTGTTCATGCAGCCACGGCCAAAGATAGCACGAACCTTCAGTTCACGCAGAGCCTTGATCACGCCGTCATCCAGACCATCTCTGGGATGGGGATACATATAGTCAAGCTGGGTAGTCATACCGCTGCGGATACCTTCCATAGTACCCAACATAGCGCCGTAATAGCAGTCTTCAGGAGTCAGATTGGTAGCTGCGGGGAAGGTCATGGTTCTGCACCAATCGCTCAGCACCATATCATCGCCCAGACCCTTCAGCAGAGACTGGAACAGATGGTTGTGGGTATTGATGAAGCCGGGGAAAATGATCTTGCCTTCGCAATCCACTTTCTTGGTTGCATCAGGATACTTTCTGCAAAGCTCAGCAGAATCACCCAGTTCTACGATGCGACCCTTATCAACAGCCATAGCACCGTTGTAAAGAGTTTCACGCTGCGCATTTACAGTAACAATGATAGCATTGTAAAGCAGCATATCCATATAAATATACCTCCAATATAAAACTTATTTAGACACTATAACATTATATATCCAGATGCACATAAGTGCAAGAGGAAAAATAATCTCAAAGTAAATAGAAATCCCAGGCAAAAAGCGAACCCCGTAAG
>JAZQUM010000091.1:0-13408 GCA_045631305.1 Oscillospiraceae bacterium
ACCTTGGAGGCGGCGATGCAGTTGTTAAGCCCCACATAGTCATAGCGGCGCTTTGCAGAGCAGCCGCCGTTGCAGCGAACGCGGGCCACCTTCTTTTCGCCGCTTACCGCCTCGATGCCGAGGGCTTCGGCAATGCGGGCCACATTTTCCGCAGAAGATGCGGGGCAGGCATTGGCAGGAGCCTTGCCTGCAAGGATGGCGGCAGCGCAGCCTGCGCAGCCGGGATAACCGCAGCCGCCGCAGTTGGCGCCTGCCAGATTTTCCAGAATGATACTCAGGCGGGGATCTTCCTTCACTTCAAAGACCTTGGCGGCAACGGCCAGAGCCACACCGAAGATCACGGCAAGAGCGCCCAGAACGAGAACAGCATACAAAATCGTCATAGCGTTCCCTCCTTACCACACCTGCAGGTTGCTGAAGCCCATGAAAGCAAGGGCCATGAGACCTGCGGTAACCAGAGCGATGGGGAAGCCGTCAAAGCTTTCGGGAACATCAGCGAATTCAAGGCTTTCGCGGACAGCGGCAAAGAGCACGATGGCCAGCAGGAAGCCCAGACCGCCGGTGATACCGTAAGTTACGGATTCAATGAAGCCGTAACCATTCTGCACGTTCAGCTGAGCAACACCCAGCACGGCGCAGTTGGTGGTGATCAAAGGCAGATACACACCCAGCGCGGAATAGAGAGAAGGAATAGCCTTCTTCAGGAACATTTCGATGAACTGCACCAGAGATGCGATCACCAGAATGAAAGCAACAGTGGTCATGTACTGAAGATCCAGCGCCACCAGAACAGCGTTTACGCCGGAAGCAAAGGCGGAAGCAAGGCCCATTACGAAAGTAACGGCTACGCCCATGCCTACTGCGGTATCCAGCTTCTTGGAAACGCCAAGGAAGGGGCAAATACCAAGGAACTGGGCAAAGATGAAGTTATTGGTCAAAATCGCGCCAAGAGAAATGGCGAGCAAACCGGTAACACTTACGCTCATGCTGCTTCTGCCTCCTTCTTTTCCTTATTTTTCTTGCTGCGCTTCATTGCCCACTGGGTCACAGCGATCAGCACGCCCAGGCACATAAAGCCGCCTACAGGCTGCACCAGAATGGCCAGGGGTTGGTAGCTTGCAGGCATCACCTGATAGCCCATGAGCTTGCCCGTGCCGAAGAGTTCACGCACGGCACACAGCACCAAAAGGACCCAGGTGTAGCCGATGCCCTGGAAGATACCGTCCAGAGCGGAAGCCAGAACGCCATTCTTAGAAGCGAAACCTTCAGCGCGGCCCAGAATGATGCAGTTAACTACGATCAGGGGGATAAATACGCCGAGGCTTGCTGCGATGTCGGGCAGGAATGCCTGCAGCAGCAGGTCCACGCAGGTAACGAAACCCGCGATGACGACGATGTAGCATGCGATACGCACTTCATTGGGAATGAACTTGCGCAGTGCGGAGATAACGATATTGGAGCAGGTGAGAATAATCAGCACGCTGACGCCCATACCGAGACCATTGGAGATGGAAGTGCTGATAGCCATGGCAGAGCACATGCCCAGCAGCTGCACCAAAACGGGGTTCTGAGAGACGAGACCCTCTTTAAACATTTTCTTCAGATCCATTCTCTCACCTCCTTATGCCTGCATGGCAGCAACTGCTGCCAGTGCACCGTTGACGCCCTTGGTAACGCCCTTGGTGGTAACGGTGGCGCCGGTGATGGCATCCACATCGCCGCCTACAACAAGGCCGCCTTCAGGCAGGGTCAGGCCCTTGAACTGGTCCAGCGCGCCTACGCCGCTGTCCAGCGCTTCGTTATCGGTGATCTTGGTACCGATGTTGGAAGTTTCGCTGTGGCTGATCACGCTGACGCCGCTGACAGCACCGTCAACATTCACGCCTACCATCATCACGATGGTGCCCTGAGAACCGGAAGCGGAAACCTTTACCGCATAGCCTGCGGCAGCGTCACCGTCGGTGACCTGGTAGAGTTCCACTACCTTTGCGCTGTATGCACCTGCGGCAGCAACCATTTCTTCGGATACAACCAGTGCATCGGAGAAGGAAGGATTGGAGATCTCAACCACTTCCATCATAGCGTTTTCCGTCTTCACGCGGTTGGCTTCGGCGATCTTGTCCTTGGTGACATTGTTAACAAGACCCAGAAGACCTGCCACCACAACAGCGATGGCAGTCAAAGTGCCGGCAAGACGGAGAGCAAATTTCAGATGAGCTTTCATTTTGCACTCGCCTCCTTCTTTGCTGCGCCGAAACGGACGGGGCGTACATACTTATCAATGAGCCAGGTGGTGCAGTTCATCACCAGGATGGAGTAGCACACGCCTTCGGGATAGGAGCCGAAATAACGGATGAACACGGTGACAAGACCGCAGCCAAGACCGAAGATCAGCTTGCCCTTATTCGTAACGGGAGAGGTAGCGTAGTCGGTCGCCATGAAGAAAGCGCCCAGGATCAGACCGCCGCCCAGCACGTTATAGAGCATCCATTCCATGGGGGAGTTGCCGCGGGGGAAGAGATAGGTCAGAACAGCCACCGTGCCGATATAAGCTACGGGGATGTGCCAGCTGATGACCTGACGGATCATGAGGTAAAGACCGCCGCAGAGAAGCGCGATGGCGCTGACTTCACCAAGAGAGCCGGGGATCTTGCCGATGAACATATCACCCAGAGAATAGCTGCTCATAGCGCCGGCCAGGTCACCTGCGGAGAGGAGAGCCATGGGGGTAGCACCGGTGGTGACGTCGGCATTGAGGAGAGAGGGCATCCAGCTGGTCATGGCACCTGCATAGCTGGCAACCAGAACAGCGCGGCCGCCCAAAGCGGGGTTCAGGAAGTTGCAGCCGATGCCGCCGTAAAGCTGCTTGACTACAACGATAGCGAAGAAGCTGCCGATGAGGAGCATCCACCAGGGAAGGTCAGCGGGGCTGACAAAAGCCAGCAGGATACCCGTTACCACGGCAGAAAGGTCCTTCACGCTCTGGGGCTTCTTCAAAAGCAGGCGGTAGAGATATTCCCAGCCTGCGCAGAAAGCAGCGGAGAGACCCACATTCAAAATGGCACGCAGACCAAAGTTGAAGGCGGCAAAGATCATAGCGGGAACCAGCGCAATGATCACATCCAGCATGATGGAGGTGGTGTCCTCACGCTTGCGGATGTGGGGAGAGGAGCTGGCGATGAGTCTTAACTTTTTATATTCAGTCATTTCTTACGCCTCCTTCTTCTCTTCCTTGGCGGCCGCTTCCGCAGCAGCCTTCTTGGCGGCGCGGTCAGCCAGCACCAGCTGCTTGCCTACGCGGAACATCTGCACAAGATGCACTCTTGCAGGGCAGATATAGGTGCAGGCACCGCATTCGATGCAGTCCATCAGGTTCATGCGTTCCATGTCTTCGATGCGCTTCTTTTCGGTGTACTTATACATGTAAAGAGGCTCAAGATGCATGGGGCACGCTTCTACGCAGCGGCCGCAGCGGATGCACTGGGGATTGGCTACGGTGCGCTCTTCATTTTCAGCGAAGGCAAGGATGCTGCCCACGCCCTTGGTAACGGGAACTTCGGTGGTATATTGAGCAAGACCCATCATGGGGCCGCCGGCAATGATCTTGAAGGTGGAATCCTTCACGCCGCCGCAGCAGTCCAGCAGAGCGCTGACGGGGGTGCCGATGGGGCAAAGCAGGTTCTTGGGTTCCATGATGCCGGAGCCGGACACGGTGACCACTTTCTTTACAACGGGCATACCCATGTAAACAGCGCGGTAAATGGCAATAACAGTGTTGAGGTTCAGCACCACGCAGCCGATGGCGCTGGGCAGCGCACCGGGGGGTACCTGACGGCCGGTAACGGCCTGGCAGAGCTGCTTTTCAGCGCCCTGAGGATAGCGGGTGTGCAGGCCCATGACCACAACGGGGTCGCCGCGTTCAGCCACTCTCTTTTCCATGAGGGCGATGTCGCGGGGCTTGTTGTTTTCGATGCAGAGGTAGATCTTATCCACCTTGAACATCTTGGCAAGAAGGTCAGCACCGTCCAGAACTTCATCGGTATATTCCAGCATGGCGCGGTCGTCGCCGGTGATGTAGGGTTCGCATTCCACGGCGTTGATGATCACAGTCTCGCACTTGCCGATACCGCCGGCAAGCTTGACGTGGGTGGGGAAGGTCGCACCGCCCATGCCGACGATACCTGCGTTCTTCACCACTTCGCAGAACTGCTCGGCAGTCATTTCATCGGGATTTTCCACGGGGTGGATATCCTCGCAGAGGGTGTCCAGATAGTCGTATTCGATGATGACGCTCATCACATTGCCGCCCATGGTGTAAGGACGTTCTTCAATGGCCGTTACCTTGCCGGAAATGCTGGCATGGACAGGCGCGCTTACAAAGCCTGCGCCCTCGCCGATCTTCTGTCCTACTTTTACCGTGTCGCCCACAGCAACCAGCGCCTTGCAGGGTGCGCCGATGTGCTGAGAAAGGGGGATCACTACTTCAGCGGGAGCAGGGATCTTTTCAATGGCCTTGTCGCAGGTAGCGGCTTTTTTATCCTTGGGATGTACGCCGCCAAAAAAAGCTTTTGCCATGTTTTCACCTCGTTTATCTCGTTTATATTGATGGTACTTTTACATGTTTTTTAAAAAACTGATATAACCCCATATTCTTTCGTATTTTACATCAATTTCTTTTCTTTGTCTATACTTGCCCGCAGGCAACTGCACCATAATTTGCCAAAAATCTTCTTCCGTGTTATAATCTTTTTAATCTTTCCGAGAGGTGTTCTCTATGATGTCTTTACGCGAAATCAAGCACAATGCGGCTCAGCTTGCCCGCGATGCGCAGGTCAGCGCCGTATCTTTTACTGCGTTTTATATGCTTATCACTCTTGTGTTGAATCTGGCTGACCTTTTGGCTCTTCGTTTCCTGCCCAAAGGCGGCAACTTCCTCCATTTCTTCATCTATCTGCTCTTCCCCGTTTTAGCTGCAGGCTTTGTAATGTACTGCATGCGCATCTATCGCCGCGAGCGGGTGGAATACACCGATCTTTTTGACGGCTTCACTTTTGTGGGCAAGGTGCTGGGGCTCTACTTCCTTATGGCCATTTTCATCGCACTATGGTCCATGCTTTTTGTGATCCCCGGTATCATCGCCACGTATCGCTACCGCTTCGCCGTGTATAATCTTTACGAAGATCCTTCCATCTCCCCCTTTGAGGCGCTGCGCCGCTCCAAGCGCCAGACCACGGGACATAAAATGAACCTCTTCGTACTGGACTTGAGTTTCTTTGGTTGGCTTCTGCTGGCCAATCTCCCCACCAATCTGTTTTCCTGGCTGGCAACGGCTGAAATTTTAGTGCTGAATGATTTTGTGCATCTCTTCCTCTGCTGGGGCATCAGTGCAGTGGCTTCTCTCTGCTATCTGGTGCGCTTCCATGTAAGTGCATACACCTATTTCAACCTGGCCCGCGCCGCCCACATCCCCGCCGAACCCCCTGCTATTGAAGAATAAGCAAAACAAAAGACCTGCTCTGTGAGCAGGTCTTTTTCATGGTTTATTCGGTACGCAGCGCTACTACAGGGTCTTTCTTGGCTGCACTGCGGGAGGGGATAATACCGGCAAAGAGGGTCAGCACCATGCTGATAATCATCAGCAGCACCGCCACTTCCACGGGCAAAATAGCATCGAGATTGCCAATCCCCGTCACGGAATGGAGAATGGCGTTGATGGGAATGCAGAGAAGATAGGTGACCACCACACCTAACAATCCCGATGTGAAACCGATGATCACAGTCTCGGCATTGAACATGCCGGAAACATTCCGTTTGGAAGCGCCAATAGCGCGGAGAATGCCGATCTCCTTGGTGCGCTCCTGCACGGAGATGAGGGTGATAACGCCGATCATAATCGAAGAAACGATGAGAGAAATAGAAACAAAGGCAATAAGCACATAGGTGATGGCATTGATGATGGTGGTAACGGAGGACATCATGAGCCCTACATAGTCGGTATAGGAAATGCGCTGCATTTCTTCCACACCGTCATTATAAGCCGCGATGAAATCCTCAATGAGATCCTTTTCCTCAAAGGAAGCTGCATAGAGATTGATGGCAGAGGGATCGCCCAGATCCAGGCAGCCCAGCTTCACCAGGTTATTTTCATAAGTAGCTTCCGAGAAAACCAGCACCTCATCGTAGAACTTGGCGCAGTCAGCTGCAGTATAATCTTCCATGGCGCTATCCAGATAGGCTGCAAGATAGCTCTGGGGCACGGCAGCCATCCGCGCGGCCACGCCTGCAGCATACTGGGCTTTCACTTGCATTTCCACGCCTTCGCGGTAGATGTCCATAAGTTCTTCTTCGTCCATATCCGCAAGATAGTCTTCCACTTCCTCGCGGTCGAGGCCCATTTCTGCCGTAAGACTCTCAGCCAGGATTTCTTCCACCTTCTCGCGGTCAACACCTTCCATGGCCTGCTCCACAGAATCTTCCAGCAGTTCATCGGAGGGGATACTCATAATGGCAACGTAAGTTTTAGCCTTGCCGGCTTCATCCAATCCTTCCACGTGGCCGCGGAAAGCGGTCTCCTTTTCACTTTCGCTCATGCTGCCGGTATTTTCTTCAAAGGGAAGGCCGGTGAAAATATCCGTCTTGGGATCGGCTTTCTGCGCTTCCACAGCCGCAGAATCTGTTGCCGCAGTGATGATGTGCTCCGTCAGTGCGGAAGTATAGGCAATAGAACCTACCAACATCCCGGAAAGTGCATCTTCCTGGAGACGGATGATGCCCGAAACACGGATGCTCTCGCCGCCGGAATAGAGATAGCGGAGGCCCGAATCGGTTTTGGTAAGATCCGTGTAGATGTCCTGCTCGGCATCGTAAGTATACATATCAGCAGGAAGCACAGCGCGGAATTCCATGTCACAGATCTCCTGGTAAGTCCAGCTGGCATCCCCGCGTGAAAGCTCCGTCTTTTCCATGGCGGCATCCATAATGGCTTCGATTTCTTCGCGGGGCAAAAGACCCAGCGCATACAAGGTCATATCATCCAGCTCGTTGTTCTGATCCAGCACCAGAACAACTTCGTTGTATTCATCCGGCCAGGTGCCGTATACCAGTTCATACTGGTCCTGCAGCAAGTCGCTTACCATCTGCCCATCATCACCGGGCAGCATTTCCTGCCACAGTACCGCGCCGGGGCTCTGGCTCATCATGGAAGCCATGGGAGAAGAAGATGTGGCTTCCATGGAAGCTGCCATATCTGCACCCATGTATTCTGCCATGAGTTCACCAAGGAGTTCCGTAGTGTCGGAAACGATGATATCCCCGTCCACATTCTTGGTGAGGATCTTCAGGTCCAGATCGTAAGAATACTGCACGCCGCTGATAGCCTCAGCAATCACAGGATCGGCTGCCATCTCCTTTTCAATGTGGGTCTTAAAGGCAGCGAGGTCATTTTCGTCCAGTTCGGTGTTGTTCAGGGCATTCATCATGCTGTGAAGCATAGCCTTTTGATACACCCCGTCTCTTTCATGGGTGCCCGTGGATTCCGCGGCCTCCTGGAAGGAAAGCAGCAGCGAGCCAAGATCCATGTGCTGAGATTGCAGCTGCAGCGGATAAGACGCAAGAGTCTCTTCCTGCACGGTATCGATATAGGTGGTCATGCCCTGCGAAATGGCAAAGATCAGTGCAATGCCAATAATGCCGATGGAGCCTGCAAAGCTGGTGAGGGCGGTGCGGCCCTTTTTGGTGAAAAGGTTGTTGAGCGAAAGACCAAAAGAGGTGGCAAAGGACATGGAGGGCTTCTTTTCCCCCTTCTTTCCCTTTGCGTTCTTTTCTTCCTTCAGCGCAGCATACTCCGCTTCATCCAGAGGCGCGGAATCGGAAAGGACGCGCCCATCCAGCATGCGCACAGTGCGGGTAGCGTAGGTTTCGGCAAGCTCGGGATTATGGGTCACCATGATCACCAGACGCTCGCGGGAAATCTCTTTAAGAATCTCCATGACCTGCACGCTGGTTTCGGAGTCCAGTGCGCCGGTGGGCTCGTCGGCAAGGATGATCTCAGGATCGTTGACGATGGCGCGGGCAATGGCCACGCGCTGCATCTGCCCGCCGCTCATTTCCGCAGGCTTTTTCTTCAGCTGGTCACCAAGCCCTACCGATTCCAGCGCCTTTTGCGCCCGCTGACGACGTTCGGCTTTGGAAACACCCGAAAGTGTCAGCGCCAGCTCCACGTTGCGAAGCACAGACTGGTGAGGAATAAGATTATAGTTCTGGAACACGAAACCTACAGAATGGTTGCGGTACGCATCCCAATCCCGGTCACGAAAATCTTTGGTAGAAACACCACCAATGCGAAGGTCACCTTCGGTATAGCGGTCCAGCCCGCCGATGATGTTGAGCATGGTGGTCTTGCCGCAGCCGGACTGGCCGAGAATGGCCACAAATTCCGCCTTGCGGAAGGCAAGATCGATCCCCTTAAGCGCGTGAACATCATTTCCGGCAGCAGGATAAATTTTGGTAATACCCTTAAGCTCCAGCATAAAGAAACCTCTTTCCCATGATAATTTTCTTGTTTTGAGAGTATCATCCGCACAATTTGAAGTCAATCTCTCCTTGTCAGAATTTACCAACTGTTCATGAACAAAAAGAAAACGGCGCAAAATGCACCGTTTTCTTTTGTTTTTCTTTATTCAGCCAACATTGCTTCCATTGCGGCGATCAGCGCTTCGTAATAGCTCTGCGCAGAAACACTTTCATAGGCATCACTGAACTCTACTTCAGCCGTGTTCACCGCATCCTGGAAGAATACAGTAAAGTATTCTGCTACAAGACTCTCCGTGTCCAGAGGCAGACGCAGGATGATATGGTAACCGTAGTCGGTCGTGACAATGCCGCTGTATTCGTTTTCACCCAAAGCCTTGTAGGCATCGGCAAAACCGGGCACCAGCGTTTCTTCACTGCTCTTGTTGAAAGTATAGCCGTTGGGATTGGCGGCCATGCCGGGGTCTTCACCGTATTCAGCAATAAAACCATCAAAGAGGGTCTCAAGATCTGCATCGCCACGGTTATCCAGCGCAGCAAGGACCTCCTCAGCCTTGGTCAGCTTTTCGGCGGCCTCTTCTTCAGAGCACTCACGGATGTTAAAAAGCACATGCTTCACAGTGTGAGCGCCAATCGTAGCGCCATAATCTTTGAGGGCGTCTTCAGTAGGGTGAATCTTGCTGGTTTCATCCAGAAACTCTTCTTGCAAACCACCGTAGAGATACACAACACTATCCAGTTCTTCCATCAATTCAATGCTCACGCCCTGCATTTCCATCTGCTGGGTATAAGCTTCCATACCGCCGTAATATTCAGCAGTTGCTTCGGTATCGGCAGCGATGGAAGCCAGATCTTCTTCAGTAAGTTCCACGCCGTTTTCAGCGGCAAGGTTTTTCACCACTGCATAGAGCGCTGCCGTTTTAGCTGCTTCACTCTTGATGTACTCATCCATAGTGAAGCCTTCCAAATCTGCGGCCCAGTCAAGGCTGCCGTAATAGTCCAGTTCGCTGCATTCATAGCCAACCCAATAGAAAAATTCTTCTGCCGTTACTTCCACACCGTTGGCCACCAGCATCACCGCATCGGGAGAGATGCCTGTGGTTTCATAAATGAAGCCTTCTTTCACACTGCCCTTGTAGTTAATGCCGCCTTTGCCGCAACCTGCCAGAAGGCCAAGGCACACCACCAATACAAGAACCGTTGCCAATACTTTTTTCATCATGTTGTTTCTCCTTTATTCTGTGAATCTATCACAGAAAGTTTCATATCTTCTACCAGCGCCAGCGCGCTTTCCAGAACATTTTCGCCCTTTTTCAGATGCAGCGTCATCATGGGCTGCTCACCGGAAGCGATGCGAAGGCGCTCGCGGTATCTGGGCATGGCGCATACCGCTGCGAGAGCTGCCACTTCCACGCCTTCTCCCAGCTTCAGCCGCAGCTTCAGCTCCTTCTGGGAAATATCCGTAATACCAACGCTTGCCGCATGACGGCGCAACAACGCAACATCCATCAGTGCCATCACCGACTTGGGCGGCTCACCGTAGCGGTCCAGCAGTTCATCCACCAACTCGCCCGCTTCAGCCGCAGAGCGGACAGCGGCGATGCGGCGGTAAAGGTCCATGCGCTGGGCAGCGGAAGGCACATAGTTTTCCGGAATGTTGGCAGAAATCGTCAGGTCTGCCGCACATTCGGTACGCTGCGGCTTTTTTACGCCCTGCTCTTCCGTTACCGCTTCTTCCAGGAGTTTGAGATAGAGATCGTAACCCACGCTCATCATATATCCGCTTTGTTCGGGGCCCAAAAGGTTGCCCGCACCGCGGATCTCAAGGTCGCGCATAGCGATCTTGAACCCGGAGCCAAACTCCACATATTCACGGATAGCCCCAAGGCGTTTGGATGCCACTTCGGTAAGAATTTTACCGGGACGATACGTCATGTAGGCAAAAGCTCTTCTGTGGCTGCGGCCGATGCGGCCGCGGATCTGATGGAGCTGGGCAAGCCCCATTTTATCTGCATCTTCAATGACCAGCGTATTCACGTTGGGAATATCGATGCCCGTTTCGATGATGGTGGTGCAAACCAGCACGTCCGCTTCCCCATCCACCATTTCACGCATGACGGTGGAAAGCTGCTGCTCGCTCATTTTGCCGTGGCCCACCACTACGCGCACATCCTCGCCCAGCATTTCGGAAATGCGGAGAGCGGTGCGGTCAATGGTCTCCACCTTATTGTGGAGATAGAAAATCTGACCACCTCGGGCGATCTCGCGGCGCATGGCTTCTGCCAGCATGCCCCAATCGTGCTCCAGCACATAGGTCTGCACAGGCTGGCGGTCACGGGGCGGCTCTTCGATGGCACTCATATCGCGAATGCCGGAAAGGGCCATATTCAGCGTGCGGGGAATAGGGGTTGCCGACAGGGTCAACACATCCACCTGACGGCTCATTTCCTTCAGCTTTTCTTTGTGGCTCACGCCGAAACGCTGCTCTTCGTCAATAATCAAAAGGCCCAGGTCGCGGAACTTGATGCTCTTTTGCAAGAGGCGATGGGTGCCGATGAGAAGATCGATTTTCCCAGCTTCCAGCCGCTTTAAAATATCCGCTGTCTGCTTAGGGGTGCGGAAACGGGAAAGCACTTCAATATTTACAGGGAAATTGCGGAAACGGCTCATAGCCGTGGCATAATGCTGTTGGGCAAGAACGGTGGTGGGAACCAGAATGGCTGCCTGCTTTCCGTCCAGCACGCATTTCATCACCGCGCGCAAAGCAACTTCCGTCTTGCCGTAACCCACATCGCCGCAGAGAAGACGGTCCATGGGACGGGAGCTTTCCATGTCGCTTTTGATCTCGCTGATGCAGCGGAGCTGATCGTCGGTCTCTTCATAGTCGAAGGCCTCTTCGAATTCCTGCTGCCAGGGAGAATCGGGCGAGAAGGCAAAGCCGGGCTCCTTCTGCCGCTGGGCATAAAGGGCGATGAGCCCCTTGGCCAGATCCTTGGCTGCGGCTTTGGCCCGAAGCTTAGTCTTGGCCCAGTCGGTGCCGCCCAGCTTGTTGAGCCTCATCTTTTCCGTGTCGTCCCCGCCGCCGATGTATTTACTCACCAGATCCAGCGAGGTGGCAGGCACATAAAGGCAGTCACTGCCTGCGTAGACAATGCGGATATAGTCCTTTTCCACCCCATCCACGGGCATGCGGACAATGCCTGTAAAGCGACCCACACCGTGGTGCACGTGCACCACAAGGTCACCGGGGGTAAGGTCGGTATAAGATTGGAGTTTTTCTCCCGCGCTTACTTTGGCGCCCCGCTTCACTTTGCGGATATTGGGGGCAGAAAGCTGGCCTTCCGACAAAATAGCCAGACCCAGCGCAGGATATTCCGCGCCGCCCGAGAGAGCGCCCACGGCAATGCGGATCTGTCCACCTTTGGGGAGATGTGTCAAATTCACATCCAGCGCGGCAGGCATACTCTTTTCTTCCAGCAGCCGCTGCAGATTTCGCCCGCGACCTTCGCTGCCGCAAAGCACCATCACAGCGGTGTGGGAAGCGCGGTACTGCTCAAGGTCGGCACGGGCAGTTTCAAAGCTGCCGCCATACGAGGGCAGCTGCTTGGTCATGGCGCTGAGCAACGCCTTGGGCGCCACCGCATAACGGGAGGTAGGCAGGGCATCCAAAAGGCAAACCGCGTAAGCGCGGCTCTTTTCCCAAAATTCCGTTTCGGAAAGCATCAGCTCAGAAAAATCGGAAGCAAGGACTTCGCTTTCTGTCAGCACTTTCAGATCTTCCCGCCAAAGGGCAATTTCATTTTTCACTGCCTCGCCCACACGGGCACTTTCTGAAAAGATCACCACAGCGTTTCGGGGGAGGTAATCCCAGGCGGTGGTCACCTCATCGTAGATGGCCGCCATATAGCGGTCACGCCCACCGAAAATAACACCCTGATCCAATGCCTCGGCATCGCCCAAAAGGGTACGGCCCAATTTTTTGGTTTCACTCTTCCCTTCTAATCGGGAACCCAGTTTTTTTAGTTTTTCTGCCTTGTTTTCGCCGCAGGCGAACAGCACTTCCGCTGCAGGCAGCACTGTAGCAGATTCAATATTTTTGGTGCGGCGCTGGCTGGAGACATCGAAATGACCCATGGCGTCGATCTCGTCATCGAAAAATTCGCAGCGCACGGGAAGGGGCATTTCGGGAGAATACACATCCAGAATGCCGCCTCGCAGCGCAAACTGGCCCGGCCCTTCCACCGCATCAGCACGGGTATAGCCTGCCCGCACCAGCTTATCTGTCAGTTCTTTCAAATCGTGCTGCTCACCCACCGCAAGGGTGAAAGAAGCATCCTGCAGCACTTCACAAGGCAAGGTTCGCATCATTAAGGCGCGAGGTGTGGTGACCACAGCCCGTTTGGGCGCAGTCAAAAGGGCATGCAGCGCACCAAGGCGGCGATGCTCCCAACCATGGGATGCGGAGACCGGATGGAACTGCCATTCACGGCCAGGCAAGGTCAAAACCTGCTGCTCCCCAAGAAGGGCAGCAAGGTCGCCGGCAGTGCGCTCGGCTTCCTTATCTCCCTCGCACACCACCACGATGGGGCAGTTCATGGCATTTGCCGCAGATGCAGCAAAAAGCGCCTGATTCACACCACCAAGGCCCGTTACGGCCAAAGGACTTTCTCCACCCTGCAGATGTTCCTGCGCGGCGGCAAATTCACTCAGCGACCAGAGTTTTTCCAAGAGTCTGATCATGGCTGCCCCATCTCCTTTCCTAAGTATACTATCCCCAAAAGGGGCGCAAAATGCATAACGAAGCGCAGCCCGCATCCCACAGGGGGAGGGGCTGTGCTTTTTTCTTTCTTTTAAGTCGGAGGCCAAGCGGTCTTAGGAA
>JAZQUM010000092.1:0-9009 GCA_045631305.1 Oscillospiraceae bacterium
ATGCCTACGACCCGCCTTTCTCCCTGTGGCAGTTGCCCCCAGTGAGTTTTTTTTTGCAAACCAGTTTTTCAGGCTCTGCATGGGGGCGGGGATTCTGCCGCCGCGGGCGATGAATTCCGCGCTGGAATATTCGTGCACGGCCTGCACGGGGGCGCTGCCCAGAAGGCCGCCGTATTCCACGGTGTCCCCTACCTTGCAGCCGGGGGCGGGAATAATGCGAACGGCAGTGGTCTTGGAGTTTACCATGCCGATGGCGGCTTCGTCTGCGATGATGGCGGAAATGGTTTCGGCCGAGGTGTCACCGGGAACGGCGATCATGTCGAGACCAACGGAGCAAACGCAGGTCATAGCTTCCAGTTTATCCAGAGTCAAAGCGCCGGAAAGGGCTGCTGCGATCATGCCTTCGTCTTCGCTGACGGGGATAAAGGCGCCGGAGAGGCCGCCTACGTGGGAGGAGGCCATAACACCGCCCTTTTTCACAGCATCATTCAGCAGAGCAAGCGCTGCGGTGGTGCCGTGGGTGCCGCAGACTTCCAGACCCATTTCTTCCAAAATGCGGGCAACACTGTCGCCCACAGCGGGGGTGGGAGCCAGAGAGAGGTCTACGATGCCAAAGGGGGTATCCAAACGGCGGGAGGCTTCCTGTGCCACCAGCTGACCCATGCGGGTGATTTGGAAAGCGGTCTTTTTCACGGTTTCTGCCACCACGTCAAAGGGCTGGCCCTTAACGCGCTTGAGAGCGTGATGCACTACGCCGGGGCCGGAAACGCCCACGTTAATTACCTTTTCAGGTTCGCCGACACCGTGGAAAGCGCCTGCCATGAAGGGGTTATCTTCCACTGCATTGCAGAATACCACCAGCTTGGCGCAGCCAAAGCCGCCCTTATCCGCGGTCCGCGCTGCCAGGGCCTTAATGGTGCGGCCCATAAGTGCCACAGCGTCCATATCAATACCTGCCTTGGTAGAGCCTACGTTAACAGAACCGCAGACGATATCCGTAGAGGCCAGAGCTTCGGGGATGGAGTTAATGAGAATGCGGTCAGCATTGGTCATGCCCTTTTGGCAAAGAGCGGAAAAACCGCCGATGAAGTTAACGCCGGTGGCCTTGGCAGCTCTATCCAGGGCCAGTGCAAAAGGCGTGTAGTTATCGGTTTCTGCAGCGGCTGCCACCAGTGCAATAGGAGTGACGGAAATGCGCTTATTGACGATGGGGATGCCGAATTCCTTTTCGATGGTTTCGCCGGTGGCTACAAGGTGCTCGGCATAGCGGGTGATCTTATCATAGACCTTGTCGCAGGCGATCTTCACGTCGCTATGAGCGCAGGACAGCAGAGAGATGCCCATGGTGATAGTGCGCACATCCAGATGCTGCTGGTCGATCATGCGGATGGTCTGGAGAATTTCGTGTTGATTCAGCATAGTTCTTCTCCTCAGATGCGATGCATGGCATCAAAAATATCCTGACGCTGGATGCGGATGGAAAGTTCCTGTTCCTGACCTTCTGCGTTCAGCGCATCAGCCAGTTCGCCAAAGGCGCAGCTGCTTGCAGAGGTATCTACCAGCATGACCATGGTGAAATATTCCTGCAGAATGGTCTGGGTAATGTCCAGAATATTGACGTTATACTTTGCCAGCAGGGAGCAAACGGTGGCGGTGATGCCAACTTTATCCTTGCCGATTACGGTGACGATAGCTTTCATGATATGCCCTCACTCTTTGAGATTTTCTCCATTGTACCACAAAGCGAGCTGTAAGTAAACCGCGCCTGTTCCATAGGAATGCAAAAAACAAAGGAAATGATCCTTTTGGGGATCATTTCCTTTGAAATGTTAGATATAGTTCATCGGGTTCACAAACACGCCGTTTTTCTTAATGCCGAAGTGGCAGTGGTTACCGGTGGAGTTACCCGTGGAACCCATTTTGGCGATTTGCTGACCCTTGTGGACTTTTTCGCCCACGGAGACGATGTTGGAGGAGTTGTGGCCGTACCAGGTTTCGTAGCCGTTGCCATGGTTGATGACCACCAGATACCCGTAGCCGCTCATCCAGCCGGAGTAGGTAACGGTGCCGCCGTCGGAAGCATAGATGGGGGTGCCGCGGCTGTTGCCGATGTCGATACCCTTGTGGTTCTTGGATGCCTTGGAATAGCTGAGGTTACGGGGGCCGAAACGGGAGGTGACAACGCCGCTGCAGGGCCAGCGGAAGGAGCCGGTGGGCGCCCAGCTGGGCCGCTCCTTAGTGCCGCGCAGCTGCACTTCGGTTTCGGGAGAGGTGAGAAGCGCGTAGGAAATGACCTGACGCTCCACTTCTTCACCGTTGGTATAGGTGACGTTGGCTGCCACGTCTGCCTTGCCGTATACACCGGCGGAGATGACCTTATAGTCACCTTCCCACATGGAAGCATCGTCCTGATATTCCACGGTATAGGGCACGTTGGCAACGTAAGTTTCATATTCCACCTGAGTGGTGGTAAGGTAAGGCACAGCGTTAGAAATGGTGAGGATTTCGCCCACGTGGATGCGCTCGGGATTGTAACCGGGGTTCAGTGCTTTAAGCTCGGAAGAGGACATGTCGTGAGCGTCTGCGATTTCAGACCAGGTGTCGCCGGATTTGATGGTGTAAGTAACTTCCCCTGCCTTGGTGGAGTTTACCAGCTCGGCGATGCGGCCCAGGTTGGTGATGTTCACTGCGGGCACATAGCCACTGGTGATGCTGGTGGTTTCCACGAATTCACAGGAAACGGTGTTTTCCGTGACATACACATTTTTCAGCTGCTGCAAAAGTTCTTCCAGTGCGCCGGGATATGTGGTGGAAGCCACCGCTTCGCCATTGATCTGCAGGGTATAACCGTAACTTACAAGGTTCATGGTCTTGAAGAGATTATCCTTCAGGTCTGCCTTGGAAATGAGGTCCTTGCGCAGCATGATCTTGGTCTTGCTTTCTACCTTCTCTTCCTCCAGCGTGAAATCGGTGCCAAGCGTCTGGGCGGTGATGCGCTCCACTTCACGGCAGGCGCTTTTCACAGTGCCGCGGGAAGAAACGTAACCCATCTCCTGCCCATCGTAAACCACGTGGGTGCCCACGGTGTAGAAAGAAAGGAGAACGGCGATGCCGCAGAAAGCAATGGCGCCTGCAATAAAGGGCGCGGGCTTGAGGCGGATCTTCTGCCCCAGATCTTCCATTTTTCCGGCAAACCACACGCTCTTGCGGCGAAGCTTATGCCCCACTTCGCGCACCTTGGAGAAAATCAGAGGCATCATGCCCCACATGCAAAGCACCACCAGAATCAAAAAACGGTTGGATTCCGGGAAGCGGCGCTTGCGGTTTTCCGAGCGGATGCGGCTCCAGCGGCGGGAAACGAAGGCGCTTTTTTCTTTCAGCAGCTGCCAGAGAGCCTTGGCCTTGTGCCAAAGATCTTTCATGGTCTGAGGAAGATTCTGCACCTTGGCTTTCAGCGTTTTCAGATCCGGAAGGCGGATGGCCTTGAGATCGGGCAGCTTAAAAGCCTTTCCTGATTCACTTTTCCGCTTCTGTAATTTCATAATAACCTCACGGAAGGAATAGTAACAAATTGTAACTAATTAATTTTAACATAAATAGCGGTTTCGTCAAGGGTTTTGGCTTTTTCTGCGCAGAAAAATGAAAATTTTCGTATTTTTTTGCGTGAAAAACATTGACCCGTGGGTTGAAAAGTGTATAATAGAATGGTTAATGGGACTATGTGCAATTTTGTGCATTTAAGAGTAAAATGAATTTTGTGATATAAAGGAGATACTGCTATGTTTGGTTTTGGTATGCTTATCAAGAAGCTGAAGGCCAACCCCCGTACCATCGTCTTCACCGAAGGCACTGATCCCCGCATTCTGGAAGCAAGCGCACGTCTGCTCTCCGGTAACTTCCTCAAGCCCATTCTGGTAGGTAACGAAGAAGAGATCCTGGCTGCTGCAGAAGATACCGCATTTAACATCCGCGGCGCTGAAATCATTGACCCCGCTCTCTATCCCGAAATGGATGAAATGGTCAATGAAATGGTTGCTCTGCGTAAGGGCAAGATGAGCGCTGAAGAATGCCGCGAAGCTCTTCTCAAGAGCAACTACTTCGGCACCATGCTGGTTAAGATGGGTAAGGCTGACTGCCTGCTGGGCGGCGCTACCTATTCCACCGCTGATACCGTTCGTCCCGCTCTGCAGCTGGTTAAGACCAAGCCCGGTAACAGCGTTGTTTCTTCCTGCTTCATCATGGTTCGTCCTTCCGCTTCCGGTGAAAACGAAGTTCTGGCTATGGCTGACTGCGCTATCTGCATCAAGCCCACCGAAGACGAACTGGTTGAAATCGCTCGCGAAACCGCTGAATGCGCCAAGATCTTCGACATCGATCCCAAGGTTGCATTCCTGTCCTACTCCACCAAGGGTTCCGGTAAGGGTGAAGACGTTGTGAAGATGGCTAACGCTTGTGCTAAGGCTAAGAAGGTCATGAACGTTCCCGTTGACGGCGAAATGCAGTTCGACGCAGCTGTTTCCCCCAAGGTTGGCCAGCTGAAGTTCCCCGGCTCCCCCGTTGCAGGTCATGCCAACACCTTCATTTTCCCCGACATCAACGCTGCTAACATCGGCTACAAGATCGCTCAGCGTCTGGGTAACTTTGAAGCTTACGGCCCCATCCTGCTGGGTCTGAACGCTCCCATCAATGACCTGTCCCGCGGCTGCAACGCTCAGGAAGTTTATTCCATGGCTATCATCACCGCAGCTCTGGCAGACTAATTGCAATCATAAAAGGCTCTCCCAAAAGGGAGAGCCTTTTTCTTTTGCGGTTTTAGAACAAAGATGACTGGAAGGGCACTTCGCAGCCGCCGATGGTGCGGCGCTGGGCAGCGTTTTCTTCCGTCAGCACATCCACGATGGCCATTTTGCGGATGATATTTTTCATGGTGTTGTCCAGGGCGGTATTTTCCCGATAGTCTGCGGGGAAAATAAAGTCGGCGCGGCCGTCCTGCAGCAGCTGTTCCACTGCCACGCGGTTGGTCTCCTGATAGACGGCGATGGCAACGCCGCCGTAAGCCTTCATCATCTTCATGCAGGGCACGTCGCTAAGACCGTCGCCCATGTAGATCATGTTGGTGAAGGGTACGCGCTTGGAGTCATCGGGCATGGAGGCGTTGAGATCTTTATCGTTGGCGATATCCAGCACGCCCTTATTGATGCGGTAAACGAACTGGGTCTTGCCGGTGAAGTTTACTGCCAGCTTGGGCCAGACGGGCTCGCCCTTTTCATCGTAATAAAATTCGCTGGCATAGATCTTGGTAAATTCATGGCCGATGGCAGAGCCTTCGATGATCTCCTGCAGGCCGGAGGAGAGCACATAATGCTCCACCTGCACGCCCTGCTCCAAGCCAAAGGCATTGATGCGGGAGAACCACTCTTCCACACCGGGGAAAAGTTCCACCATCTTGCCCTTTTCCACCAGCCACTCGCGGTTCAGAGGCAGGCCCTTTTCGCGACCCATGCGAATCATGGTGTACATATAGGCAAGGATGCCGTCCATGCCGTTGGCATAGCCGAAGTTATTGGCCACGGGCCAGAACTCATCGGGGGTCATGCCAAGGCTGGGGATGAAGGAATAGTTCTGCATGTCGGTGGTGCAGAGAGTTTTATCAAAGTCGTAGAGAATGGCCACGATAGGCCGGCTTTTCTCAAGCATAAAAAGATATCCTTTCCGAAAAAAAGCGGCTCTTACACCAAGAGCCGCTTTTCTGCGTGTTTTATTCTTCGCCGTTATAGTTGCGGCCGAACTTGAGATCCTTCAGATTCATCTTGCGGGTCTGGGCAAAGAAGGGATCATCAGCAAAAGGATTGGAATCATCGTAAGGTTCTTCTTCCTTTTCTTCTTCTGCAGCAGCTTCTTCCTGAGGTGCTTCTTCAGTGGAAAAAGTGGCCAGAATGGCGGACTCGATATCTTCCACGGTTTCTTCCACGCTCTGCTCTTCTGCGGCGGGAGCAGCTTCCACAACGGGAGCGGCAACAGGCGCAGCTACGGGAGCGGCAACTGCCACGGTGGGCACGTTTTCCAGAAATGCCATCTGCTTAGCGCAAGCTTCCTTAGCGAAAGCAACGTAATCGGCAAATTCCTTCTGTGCGGTGGCAAGGCGGGCTTCAGCATCGGCGATCTGGGATTCCAGATCCTTTACCTTGCCGGAAACGCTGCTGGCAGCTTCATCTACGATAGCGGCTTTCTTAGCTTCGGCATCGGCAACAATGGAGTCTGCCATGCGCTGAGCGGCAAGAAGAGTTGCGCGCATGGAATCTTCCGTGGCGCGGTATTCTTCCACCTTTTCCACCAGCACTTTCAGCTTCTGCTTCAGCACACTGTTTTCCTTATAAAGGGAGGAATAATCCTCGGTGAGTTCATCCAAAAATGCATCTACCTGGGCCATATTGTAGCCGCCCAGAGTGGCTTTGGGGAAAGAGCGTTCAGCAACTTCCTGCGGGGTCAGCATAGCGGTATCCTCCTATTTCTCTTTTACAGATAGAGTCCGTTGTTTTCCAGTTCGTCGATAAGATCACCCATGATATCCACATGATAGGGGGTGATGATGTAAGTGTTGGCAGCTACCTTCTTGATCTTGCCTTCACCGGCATAAGCAACGCCGGAGAGGAAGTCGATCAGACGGCGGGCAATGTCCTTATTGGTGGATTCGAGGTTGATGACCACGGTGCGCTTTTCCTTCAGGTGGTCAGCGATCTCGGATGCGTTTTCAAAGCGTTCGGGCTTTACCAGAACTACTCTGAGCTGGGTGGTGGCATGGATATTTACCACCTTGTTGCGGCGGTCTTCAAAGCGGCGTTCTTCCGTACGGCGCTCTTCCTTGGCTGCGCGGTATTCTTCGAAGGGGCTGGCCTTTTCCTTGCGCTCCGTCAGATCCGTGAGATCGTCATAATCTTCATCTTCGTCTTCGTAGGGGTGCATCCACTTCTTAAATTCGTCAAGTAAACCCATAGTTGGCCTCCCGATCCTTATTTATTCTCAGGCCTGCGCGTAATTCCGCTTGCCGAAAATTGCCGTGCCCACGCGGACCATGTTGGCGCCGCAGGCAATAGCATCGGCAAAGTCGCCGCTCATGCCCATAGAAAGATATTCTAATTTATTATCGTACAAATTCGCGTTGATGTCAACATATAGTGTATGGACTTTTTCAAAATAGCCCATATTGCCGTGGGGCTGGGTTTCCACAGGGGGAATGGTCATAAGGCCGCGGAGGGAAACATTGGCAAGTTCCTTGGCTTTTTCCGCTGCGGCATAGACCTCCTCGGGGGCAAAGCCGCTCTTGGCCTCTTCGCCGCCGATGTTCACTTCCAGCAAAATCTTCTGCACGATGCCGAGCTTTTCGGCCTGCTTATTGATCATTTCCAGAAGTTCAAGGCTGCCTACGGACTGGATGAGATCCACCACGCCCACAACCTGCTTTACCTTGTTGCGCTGCAGATGGCCGATGAAATGAAGGGGAGCGCCTTCATAAGCGCCGTCTTTGTGCTTGGCCAGCATTTCCTGCACGCGGTTTTCGCCCAGCACGTCAATTCCTGCGGCAATGGCTTCGCGGCAGGCATCGGCATCGTTCATTTTGCTGGCACCGCAAAGGGTGATCTCTTCAGCCTTGCGGCCTGCCTTTTCGGCGGCAGCGGCAATCTCCCGGCGGATGATCTCTATATTTTCAGCAATGGACATGATAAACCTCCAAAATATTTGTGTTGAAAAAGGGGTAATTGCGAAAGTGCTTGCACTTTTTGCCAAGGCGTTAGCCTACGACTTTGCCGTCATAAAGGTCGGCGGCGGTGACGATGACTTCGTCTCCTTCGCGGAGGGTGGCAAGAGCGCCTGCTGCGGGGTCGCCGCCCTTGACAAGGCAGTAATCCGGGCCGGTATAAACCACTTCTACGGGCTTATAGCGGGCGAAGAGGCCGCTGCGGCAGAAGATGCCCGTTTCCCCGTTTTCACCCACGCGGAGAGCAGTTTTGGGAATGCGGATGCCGGAGAAGCTTTCCAGAATGATTTCCGCTGTCTGCAGGCGCAGAAGGGTGGTGTCGGAAAGGAACTTTTCGCAGGAGAAGATCACCAGCACTTCGCCGTTTTCTTCCGTGGAGATGCGCTCCACCGTTACCTTGGTGTCGGAGGCAAGGCCTTTGGCAAAGCGCAGCGTCATGGTGCGCCCTTCTTTTAAGACGGAAGCTTTTTCAGCTTCCAGACAGGTGACGAAATACCAGGTGTCGCCATAGATCAGCTTGCCCGTGCCGGAGGTGGCAGCGGTGTCGGCGGAGATATTCTGATAGCTGGAGGGGGTGAGAGAGAAAATATTCTCAGGGGTCAGCGCCGATTCATAACCATCGGTTACGGCGGAGTAAAGGCCGGAACGGGGGGCTTTCACAGTGGAAGTGTCGGCATTGGCGGCAGCTTTCAGGGTTTTGAGCTGGGATTCCACGGTGGAGATGACCTCGGAATAGTCGGCGCCTGCAGTGTAGGTATAATCGCGCTTTAGAATGAGAGAGCGCACCGTTTCAGAGGAAGCGTCCATAGCGTCCAGATCACCTGCGGTGACATCACCGTGAAGCACGAAGAGGGCCTGCATAATGTCGGCATCCAGCTTCAGTGCCGCATCGGAACTGGAGGCGGCTTCCTGTGCAAAGTAAAGCTGCTGGAGCTGAAGCTCCAGTTTTTTCATTTCTTCGGCGCGCTGCTGAGCTGCTTCCGTAGCATAGACGGTAGCGATGCTCTGGCCCACGCCCACTTTTTCGCCTTCGCGGCGGGAGAGGGAATAGAGACCGTTAAGATCTTCCAGAACCTCTTCTTCACGGACCACATAGCCCGAAAGGGTCAGCACGTCTTCGGTTTCATAGCGGTAAGCCACGGTGAAAGCGAAGGGATCGGCATAGTATTGGCGGATCTGCAGCGCAAAGTACAGCAGCGCTACTACAAAAAGAGCGCCCAGCAGCAGACGGGAAACGATGCGTGATTTCATGT
>JAZQUM010000093.1:0-2057 GCA_045631305.1 Oscillospiraceae bacterium
AGCCCGTACTCCCCTGATCATTTCCGGCGCAGGCGACAAGTCCACTCAGCTTTATGACATGGCAGAAATGCTGGTCAAGCGCTTCAAAAAGCTGGTAGTCAAAGAAATCGACGAAAAGGAAGAAATTTCCGAAGACGTAGATGCCGACTACATTGTAGATGAAAAAGCCAAGACCGCTACCCTCACTGCCCGCGGCGTGCAGAAGGCAGAAGAATTCTTCCATCTGGAAAACCTGTCTGATATCGAAAACTCCACCATCTCCCATCATATCAACCAGGCCATCAAGGCCCACGGTGTTATGAAGCGCGATATCGACTATGTCCTCAAAGACGGCGAAGTTGTCATCGTAGACGAATATACCGGCCGACTGATGTTTGGCCGCCGCTACAATAACGGTCTCCATCAGGCTATTGAAGCCAAGGAACACGTCAGCGTACAGCGCGAATCCAAGACCCTTGCTACCATCACCTTCCAGAATTATTTCCGCCTCTACAAGAAGCTCTCTGGTATGACCGGTACTGCCCGCACCGAAGAGGAAGAATTTGCCACTATTTATGCGCTGGATATTCTGGAAATCCCCACCAACCGTCCCGTTGCCCGTGTGGATAATCCCGACGTAGTCTATAAGACCGAAGCCGGCAAGTTCCGCGCCATCATCAAGCAGGTCAAAGAATGCCACGCCAAGGGCCAGCCCGTGCTCATCGGTACAGTTTCCATCGAAAAGAACGAACTTCTCAGCAAGCTCCTTGCCCGCGAAGGCATCCGCCACAATCTGCTCAACGCAAAGAACCACGAAAAGGAAGCAGAAATCGTAGCCCAGGCCGGTAAGTTCGGCGCCGTTACCGTTGCCACCAACATGGCAGGCCGCGGTACCGACATTATGTTGGGCGGTAATGCAGAATACCTTGCCAAAAACGATCTGCGCAAGGCAGGCCTCAGTGAAGAACTGATCGTGGAAGCCACTGGTTTTGCCGAAACTTCCGACCGCGCTATTCTGGATGCCCGCGCCCTCTTTACCCAGAAGCTTGCTGAACACAAAGCTGCCATTTCCGGCGAAGCTGAACGCGTGCGCGAAGCAGGCGGTCTCTACATCATCGGTACCGAACGCCATGACTCCCGCCGAATCGATAACCAGCTCCGTGGCCGAAGCGGCCGTCAGGGTGACCCTGGTGAAACCCGTTTCTATCTGTCTCTGGAAGATGATCTGATGCGTCTTTTCGGCGGTGACCGCGTTACCGGTATCATGGAACGCCTCGATATCGATGAAGATACTCCCATCGAAAACAGCATGCTCTCCAAGACCATCGAGCGCTCTCAGATCACTGTAGAATCCCGTCACTTCCAGTCCCGTAAGTCCGATCTGGAATACGACGATGTTATGAACAAGCAGCGTGAGATCATCTATACCCAGCGCAAGCAGGTGCTGGACGGTATGGATATCCACGAAACCATTCAGAGCATGATCTCCTCCAGCATTGCAGACCGCGTCCATGCCGCCTTTGTGGAAAATCCCACTTTGGACGGCGCTGCTTACCGCGAACTGCTGCGTGAAGTGGAAGGCGTATTCTTTGCCAAGGATGCCGTTCAGGTTTTCGATCCCTCTTCCGCCACCGAAGAAAGCCTCATGCAGCTCTTCTCTGATGCTGCTTTCGCCGCTTACGCTGCAAAGGAAGAAGACTTTACATCTCACATCATGCGTGAAGTAGAGCGTATCGTTATGCTGCGCGTGGTAGATGAATACTGGATGGATCACATTGACGCTATGAATGAGCTCAAACAGGGTATCCGTCTGCGCGCTTACAGCAACACCGATCCCGTTGTAGCTTACCGCAAGGAATCTCTGGATATGTTCGATCTTATGATCGCCGCCATTCAGGATGAAACTGTTCGCCGCCTCTTCGCCGTTCGCATCAAGAAGGATGAAGAACTCAAGCGTGAGCGCGTGGCCAACGACACTACTGAACACGCAGGCGGTGACAGCGCTGTAAAGAAGCAGCCCCGCAAGGTCACCAAGGTCGGCCGCAATGATCCCTGTCCCTGCGGCAGCGGCAAGAAGT
>JAZQUM010000094.1:0-24672 GCA_045631305.1 Oscillospiraceae bacterium
GGCCCACAGAACGACATGGCTACGATCCGACTTCCTGCGGTGAAGTTTCCGCCGCCCGGGGTGATTGCCCGTGGTGCGGCTCGGCTTCGGTATATGCTGCGGAGAAGTGCGAAGGCTGCGGCGGAGCGCGGGAGGCGAAAGATCTTTTATGCGAGGCTTGCGCCGCGGCGCTGCGAAAGAGCTTCAGCGGGTATTTACGGGCCTTGACAGCTGCGGAGCGGGCCTATCTCGTGGCGGAAACGGAATACGGGGGATTGGAGGAGTTTTTCCTGGATGCCCCCACTTGATTGCGATTATTTCTTATTTATTTGTTATTTAGCACCACAATGCTACAGAAAGGAGACAAAATCATGGCGGCAGACACCACTGAAAAGCAGGCAACTTTTAAATTTTTCCGCTCTTTTTACGAAGCTGCGCTGGAGATCGCAGATCCTGCGGAGCAGGCGGCTTTTTTCCGCTCCATCTGCGCCTATGCCCTGGATGGGGAGGTGACGGAAGCGGTGGGCATTCCTGCCGCTATGTTCCGCCTGGTGCAGCCGGTGATCGACAAGAGTTTTGTCAATGCCAGAAAAGGCCGTTTGGGTGGGTTGAAAAGCCAGCAGCTCTACCCTAATTCGACAAAAAACGACGCTTTGGCTCCGAGCACAGCTCCGACCACAGCTCCGACCACGGCTCCGACCACAGCTCCGACCACAGCTCCGACCGACGCGCGTAAAAGGGAAGAAGGAAGAAAGGAAGAGGGAAGAAAGGAAGAAGGAAGAGAGGAAGAAGGAAGAGAGGAAGAGAAAAAGAAGCGGGAGGAGGAATTCTCTCTCTTTTGGCAGGAATATCCGCGAAAAGTGGGGAAACAGGATGCTCTGCAAGCTTTTCTGGACTGCGAGGTGGGGGTGAGCCATCTTTTGCGGGCTTTGGATAACCACAAGAAAAGCGAGGAGTGGCAGCGGCAGGCGGGGCGGTTTATCCCAAACCCTGCCAACTATCTTCGCTCCCGCCGCTTTGAAGACGTCTTTTTGCTGCCAGCTCTCTCCCCGCCGCCGCAAAGCACCTGCGACGATGCCATGCGGCACTATCTTGCCGCGCTGCACGAAAGGACACGAAAGGAGAAGTCATGAGCCGAGGAAATATTTGCCTGAATTGCCGCAACGCTGTGCCCTGCGGTGAGCGGGGCTGCAGCTGGTCCCGCTCCTTTATCCCGGTGGAGGGCTGGGTGGCGCGCCCCACGGTGTATCTTTCCTATTCCGCCCACGGCAGGCGGACTTTGATGCACTCTTTTGCTGTGCGCAGCTGCCCGCTTTTTCTGCCGGATGCGCCCCGCTGCGCCCTTGCCAGCGCTGCCAAAGGGTGATATACTGGATAATGAGGAAGTTTGGGAACGGTGGGAAATCGCTGTTCCGTTGGTATGGCGCTGCCATGGCAGCGCCTTGGCAGAGAAGGCTTACTTTTTTGCTTCACGATTTACAAAAATCCCCCCTGTTGGAGGTAATTTTATGAACATCCGCCGTTACAGCGTTTTGGCCGCTCTGGTGGGCGCCGCCTTTTTCGCCCTGCGTTTACTGCAGCAAAAATCCGGGTTTGAAGCCGAGACGGGCCTTGCCGTCAGCGGCAACGTGCCTGCCATCATCCTGCCTGTGCTGATGCTTCTGACAGCAGCCGCTCTGGTGGTGGCGGTGCGCAGAGGAGCCTTTAAGGTCCTTATGGCAAAAGCCCCCTTTGCCGCCCTTTTCACTCTGGAGTGCAAGACCCTGCCCAAGACTTTGGCCGTGGGCGGCGTGATGGCCATGGTAGTGGCCGGCGGCGTGGAAGTTTTCAACGCGGTGATGGTGGGCCGGGACGTGCTGAGCCTTGCGGCAGGCGCGCTTTTGGTGGTGGCCGGTGTGTGCCTTTTCGGCGCGGTGAAGGCTTTGAGCTGCGGCGAAGAAGGGGATGGCACCTACTATCTTGCCGCTGTGTGCTGCGCTGTGGTGCAGCTGGTGGCAAGCTACCGCATGTATGCCATTGACCCGGTGGTGCAGGGTTATTACGTGGAGCTTCTCTGTCTGGTGGCTCACGTTCTGGCATTTTACGCTTTGTGCACCCTCTATTTTACCCACCGCGGTTTTGGCCGCTTCCTTTTCTTCACGCTGGCGGCGCTGGTGCTGACCCTCACCTCCCTTGCTGACGGACACGGCCTTTCCGAAATGCTGATGTTCCTTGGCATGAGCGGCGCGGAAGTGGGCCTTTTGCTCTCGGCAGCTGAGGGGTTGGACAAATAAGAAAGGAACTGGACATGGCAATTACCACCGTATTTTTTGATCTGGACGGGACGCTGCTGCCCATGGATCAGGAAGTTTTCGTAAAGGACTACATCACTCGCCTTTGCCTGTATCTGGCACCTCACGGCTATGACCCCAAGAAGGTCTCCGAAGCGCTGTGGATCGCCACCCAGGCGGCAGTGAAAAATGACGGTGCTGTAGGAAACGACAAGCGGTTCTGGGACGCATTTTCCGCCCTTTTGGGAGAAGGCGTTTTGAAGATGGACCAGGTTTTTGACGATTTCTACCGCGATGAATTCCCCAAGGTGAAAAAAAGCGTGGGCTTCAACCCCAGATCGGCAGAGCTGATCCGCGCGCTCAAGGCGCGGGGCAAGCGCTGCGTGCTGGCCACCAACCCCGTGTTCCCCGGGGCGGCTACCTACCAGCGCATTGGCTTTGCGGGGCTGGACAAGGAGGACTTTGAATACGTCACCGTGTTTGAAAACAGCTCTTTCTGTAAGCCCAATCCCGCCTACTACCGGGAGATCATGGATAAGCTGGGCCTTGCGGCGGAAGAGTGCTGCATGGTGGGCAACGATGCCTGCGAGGACGTGGCAGCGCAGGAGGCAGGGCTTGAAGTATTTTTGCTGACCGACTGCCTGATCAACAGCAAAAATGCGGACATCTCCCACATCCCCCACGGGGATTTTGACGCGCTGGAAGCGTGGCTGGAAACCAAATAAAAAGAAAAGCGCTGTCGAAAGACAGCGCTTTGTCCGTTTTATGGGACAGATAATGGTGTATTCTCAAAGCATAGATCACAAACGTTGCTGCGGCGCTGCCGCGGAAAGGAGATACACCATGAAAAAGAACGTTGCACTTTTGCTCTTTGCCTTTGTTTTGGCGGCTGCTTCTCTGGGGGCATTCCCTGCGGCGGCACCCATTGTTTTGGCGGCGGCGCTGCTTTCGGGGGTGAATGCCCTGAGTTTGGCAGCAGGTTTTGGCATGAGCCCCGCGGTATGGAATCTTTACACCGCCCTTTGCGGTTTTCGCGGCGCGCTGATGCTGGGTTCTGCCGCGGTGCTTGGCGGCGGTGCCCAAGGTGCGCTCTTTGGCCTTGGACGGGAATACGCAGTGGTATCCCTGGTGATTTTCGGCGTGTGCGCTGCGGTGGAATACCGCCGGGTACAGGCAAGACGCGCCCGCCGCAGCCGGGCAGGGGCGTGAAGCGGGATGGCAAAAAAAGAGAGTGCCCATGGCACTCTCTTTGCATTATTCCTGTGCGCTGTCCAGTTCGCGGCAGACTTCTTCTGCGATGCGGATGAATTCCTTGGTGGTGCGGCTGGAGTAGCGGCCTGCCTTGCGGCCGATATACAGCGTGCGGCGGGCACGGGTGGAATTGAGTTTGTAGAAAGAAACGCTGCCATCGTCCACACCGCTGTAGACCAGCGTGTCGGTGACGAAGGCTACCCCCAACCCTGCGCGGGCGGCATTGAAAGAGGTCATCTGCTGGTTCAGGTAGATCACCTTTTCCGGCTGGAAGCTCTGCTCCACGAAAATGGCGGTGGCGCGCTCATACATGTCGTTGCCGCGCTTGAGCAACAGGAAGGTCTCCCGCTCCAGCATGCTCAGGTCAATGCGGGGGCAATCGGCAGAGAGATGGCGGCGGGCCTGCACATCCTCGGCGGTGAGCTGATAAGCCTTCAAGTTTTTGTTGGCTGCGGCTTCCACCGGCACGGCCAGCAGAATATTTTCATCCAGAATGGGGGAGGACTCGTACTCAGCGGCGTCAAAATTATAGTCCAGCAGCAGGTCGATCTCGCCCATCAGCAGCTTTTCGCGGAGATCTGCGCTGGCGCCCTCGTTCAGCTCCAGACGGATGCCGGGATAGCGGCGGGTGAATTCCCGCATGATGCGGGGCAGCAGGAAGAAAGAGACCAGCGTTGCCGCAGAAACGGAGAGATAGCCGGTTTTGGACTGGTCCAGATCGTTGAGCTCATAGACGAAGTCTTTTTGCACGCAGTAGATCTTCTCCACGGCTTTGATGTAAGCTTCGCCCGCCTCTGTCAAAGCGATGGGGTTGGAGTTGCGGTCAAAAAGCTCGGTGCCGATCTTCTGCTCCACTTTCTTGATGGCAGCCGACAGAGCGGGCTGGGAGATATACAGGTTTTTGGCGGCTACGGTGAAGCTCTTTTCCTTGTAGACTTCATAAACATAGTCCATGCTGCGGAACATGAAGATCCCTCCTTTGAGGCGAGGCACATAAATTATTTATATGACTCTGCGGGTTTTTGCTGTGATTTAATTATACGCCCTCTGCTGTGGATTGCAAGAGTTTTTTGCGGGGGATGAAATGTTTTGCGCTCTGCCCGGGCGCAAGGGTGGCGCTTTGGCTCTTGCGTCGGTGGGATGAGGGGAGTACAATAGAGGAAAGAAAAGGAGGCGGCGGAATGAAGATTTTCCTTTGCATTGATGATAATTTCGGCATGGCTTTTAACGGCCGCCGCCAAAGTCGGGACAGCGCCGTGGTGGAAGATATTCTCACGACTTGCGGCGGAAAACCCCAGATGGACGCGCGGTCAGAAAAGCTCTTTGGCCAGAGCGAAAGGGTGGAGGACGCCTATTTCATGGAATTTGACTGTGAGGAAGGGCGTCTTGCCGCAGCGGAGACCCTTGTAGTCTACCGCTGGAACCGCGCCTACCCCGCGGACGTGAAGTTCACCATGCCCCAAGGTTTTGCCTTAAAGGAGAGCCGGGATTTTGCAGGCTCTTCCCACGAAAAGATCACAAGAGAGGAATATATCCGTGAGAAATAAAAAACTGTTTTTACCCCTGCTTCTTTTGATATTTGCGCTGCTTTGCGGCTGCTCCGGCTACGATGTGGGCATCATCGGCGGCGCAGACGGCCCTACCGAGATCATCGTGGGGGACGGTGCAGAAAATGACGATGTTGCCGGCACTGCCCTCACCGCTGCCAGCTATGCAGGGGAGCCTTACGAGGTGGTCAACGGCAACGTGCCCTATTTTACCCAGGATGAAATCACCGACGTGGGGTTTGAGACCTTTGCGGAGCTGGATATCTACGGCCGCTGCGGCGTCACCATGGCCTGCGTGGGGCAGGAGATGATGCCCACCGCGGAGCGCGAGAGCATCAGCCATGTGTATCCTTCCGGATGGGTCAACCGCAGCTACGCCTTTGTGGACGGCAAGTATCTCTACAACCGCTGCCACCTTATCGGCTTCCAGCTGACGGGGGAAAATGACAACGAGTGCAACCTCATCACCGGCACCCGCTACATGAACGTGCAGGGCATGCTGCCCTTTGAAAACATGGTGGCGGACTACGTGAAAGAAACGAATAACCACGTTATGTACCGCGTGACCCCCATCTATCAGGGGGACAATCTGGTGGCGGAAGGCGTTTTGATGGAAGCTTACAGCGTGGAAGATGAGGGCGACGGCGTTCTTTTCTGCGTGTTCTGCTTCAACGTGCAGCCCGGCGTCAGCATTGATTATGAGACGGGCGAAAATGAGGAAGACCCCACCGCTTTTGTTGGCGGCGAACAGGGGGATTACGTGCTGAATGTTTCTTCCAAGAAATTCCACGACCCCGATTGCTCAGGGGCCCGTGACATGAAGGCGGAAAACCGCCAGGAATACAGCGGCAGCCGCGAGGCGCTCATCGCGCAGGGTTATGCCCCCTGCGGCAGCTGCGAGCCGTGAAAATAAAAGAGAGAGTCGAAGGCGGCGCTCCATAAGGGAGTTACCCGCTTCAAAAAGGGAGTTTTCCCCCAATAGTGCGTTAAAAAGCCACGGTATGCGACAGCATTACCGTGGCTTTTTGCCTGCTCTTGAAGAAAAACTTTTCTTTTTGAAGTGCTATGCAGTTTTGCGCGAGAGGTTTTTTCTTGCAGGTGTTCCATGAGGACGCAGGAATACTTTGTGTATTTCAAGGGCGAATGGGATGCCTGCGGGGAAAAAGATATGAGCAAAACCGGATAAATCCCTATGGAACGCCGCCTAAAGACTCTCTCTTTTTCTTTGCTGTGCGTGCCTTTAGAGATCGTCGGCATCCTGCACGGGATAGGGGTCATCTTTGGGGTTGCCGGTGTAGCTGCCCTGGGGGTCAAAGCGGGGGCTCTCCATTTTCCGGGCAGGGGCTTCCTTTTGTCGGTTATTTTCATTTTTCATAGGTTATCCCTCCTTGGCTATAGTCTGCCCCGAAAGGTTGGGCGGGATGCGCCGGCACAACCTATAGACAAAATTCGACAAATATCGTACAATATAGCCAGAATTCGACGGAGGTGCCGCTTATGAAAACTCGTCTTTCCGCACTGCTGCTTGCCTTTGTGATGCTCTGCGCCCTGCTTGTGGGCTGCGGCGAAAAAGAGCCGCCCATCGAAGCGGAAAAACCCACCGTGGATATGACGCCTGTGGAAAAGACCGAGGTGGAAGAAGAACCGGTAGAAGAGGTTTACGACGGGCCTGTGAATCCCCTGACGGGGCTTGGCGTGGAAGAGGATCTCTCCAACACCCGTCCCTACGCCATTATGCTCAATAACCTGACCAAGGCGTTGCCCCAGTACGGCGTTAGCAAGGCGGACATCATTTACGAAGTGCCTGCCGAAGGCGGCATCACCCGCATGATGGCCCTCTACAGCGACATTACGGGCCTTGGCAACGTGGGCTCCATTCGCTCCGCCCGTGACTATTACATTCAGATCGCCCGTGGCCACGACGCCCTTTACGTTCATGCCGGCGGCTCTCCCGGGGCATACGATCTCATCTCCTCCCAGGGACTGGACAGCATTGACGGCGTTAACGGTTATTCCGGCGACATCTTCTGGCGCGACGCGGCCAGAAGAAAGACGGCAGGCTATGAGCACTCCCTCTTCCTGACGGCGGAAAATCTGCAGAATTTCACCGCCAAGAACCGCACCATGACCCACCGCCTGGACTACAAGAATTCCCTTGTTTTCGCTCCTGACGGCACACCCAACGGGGATGCTGCCCGGCAGGTGAAGGTGACTTACTATTCCGGCGGCAAAACCACCTCTTTTGATTATGACGAGACCTTGGGAGCATACCTTGTGAGCCAGTACGGCGGCAAGTATACCGACGGACAGGACGGCGGCCAGCTGCAGCGTGAAAACGTGCTGGTGCTGTTTTGCCCCATCTCCAAGATCCCCGGTGACAGCGCAGGCCGATTGACCGTTGGCATCATCGGCAGCGGCACGGGCTACTTTGCCTGCGGCGGTAAGTACACCGAGATCAACTGGAGCAAGGCTTCCGCCACCGCCCCCATTACCTACACCCTTGCCGACGGCACGCCGCTGACCCTTGGGGCAGGCACTTCCTATGTGTGCGTGGCACCCATGGCAGGCAGCGTCAGCTTTGCATAAGGACAATAAAAAAGAGAGAGTCGAAGGACTCTCTCTCTTTTTATTTTTGTTGTTTTTACTGCTTTTCGCGGATGAGGATGAAGGGGGTCAGCTGCTTGGACTGGCCTGCGGGGTTATCGCGGATGATATCGCAGAGGGCTTCGTCGCTGAGGGTGACGCAGTCGCACTTGCCCAGGATGTCACGGGTCAGGTCGTTGGCGTCCACGATCATGCACTTGACGCCGGTCTTTTCCCAGATCTCGTTGCAAACGCCGGTGGGATCATCGGGAAGGCGGATGCCGTATTCACCGTAAACGGGGAAAACATCGGGATAGAAACCGTCAAGGCCGGTGACTTCTTCGCCTACCATATCATAGAACACGCCGCGCTTGCCGAAGAGCTTGCCAAAGCCTGCGCAAACGGCTGCCCAGAACACGCGCCATGCGCCTGCATGGTCAATGGCGAACTGCATCTTGCACACTTCGCCCACGCCGATGCCGGCGGAGTTATGCTGCATGGCGAAGCGGGAGAGGAACTTTGCCAGGAAGGAGATCTTCATATCCTTCTTATAAACCACGCGCTTCTGGCAAAGGGCGATGATCTTTTCGGAAATGGAAAGGAGCCAGCCTTCTTCGTAGATGGGCTTTACATAGCGCTCGATGAGCTCAATATAGTCTTCGCCGATCTCCACAAAGTGGGTGGGGATGGCGTGGCGCTCATAGGTGATGCCGTTAGACACGATCTCTACATTCTTTTTTTCGTTGGCTTTGAATTCCATGCTGTGTCCTCTTTTCAAAAGGTAGATTGGCGGTAAGCGCCATTGATTAGTATACCACAGATTTCGCCTTTTGCATAGGACAAATTTCCTGCCCTTGCATCCCGTGCGGCGGCATGGTACAATAAGAATACTATCTTGAAATGAGGTAATGATTATGTCTAAGAACGCAGCTCTCGTCATTATGGCAGCCGGCATGGGCTCCCGCTACGGCGGCAACAAGCAGGTGGACGGCATCGGCCCCGGCGGCGAGATCCTGATGGAATACTCTATTTTCGACGCTATCCGCGCAGGCTTCACCAAGGTGGTGTTCATCATCAAAAACGACATGGTGGACATGATGAAGAATCTGGTGGGTGACCGTGTGGAAGCCATGGGCGCCAAGGTGGAATACGCCGTGCAGGACTTTTCCTCCGTGCCTTCTTTCTATGAAATTCCCCAAGAGCGCACCAAGCCCTTCGGCACCTGCCACGCAGTTCTCTGCGCAGCAGACGTGGTAAGCGAACCCTTCTGCGTGATCAACGCAGACGACTATTACGGCGCGGACGCTTTCCGCACCGTGTATAAGGCACTGTGCGAGATGGACGAAACGGGCAAGGCCTGCATGGTGGGCTACCGTTTGAAGAACACCGTCAGCGAACACGGCACCGTAAGCCGCGGCGTGTGCAAGGCCAAGGACGGCAACCTTACCGAGGTTGTGGAAACGCTGAAGATCGCCCTGGAAAAGGACGGCACCATCCGCGACACCGTGAAGGACGAAGTGCTGGATGGGGAGAGCATCGTTTCCATGAACTTCTGGGGCTTCACTCCCTGGATCTTCGAAAAGATCAAAGAATATTTCCACGAATTTTTGAAGAATCTCCCGGGCGGCGAGCTGAAGGCTGAATGTTTGCTGCCCATTCTGGTGGACCACCTCATCCGCAAGGGTGAAATGGATGTTGCCGTGCTGCACTCCGACGCCAAGTGGTTCGGCATGACCTATCAGGAAGATAAGCCCATTGTGGCAGCTGCTCTGCGCGAGCTCCACGATGCAGGCGAATATCCCAAGACGCTGCGATAAGAAAAAGAGATGAAAAGAGAGAGTCGAAAGACTCTCTCTTTTTTTGTTTGCCGCGGCGGAGGGCGGCGCATATTTTTCTTTTCCTTTTGGCGGCTTTGTGCTATGATTATCATAGCAAATTATTGGCTCGGAGGGTTTTATGGCAAGACGCGGACAGCGCAGGAAAAACCGCATAAAGAAGCTTTTGTGGTTTGCTGTGATTTTGGCGCTGGCTGTTACCACCTACCGCTCCAACACGGTGCTTTCTGTGGAGGAATTCACCTTTGTTTCCGGGGAGCTTCCTGCGGAGTTTGATGGCTTTACCATTGCCCTTCTTTCCGATCTCCACGGCAAAGTGCCCCAAGGCACGCTGGAAGCGCTGAAAGAAGCTGCCCCCGATGCCATTTTCCTTGCGGGGGATCTGGTGGATGAAAACTGCACCTTCAATGCCCTTGCCGCCTTTACCGCAGCTCTGCCCTCCATCGCCCCCACCTATTATGTGACGGGGAACCACGAGTGGGCGGCCAAACACGCGGAAGCGCTTATGAATCTTCTTTCGGCCCAGGGCATCACCTGCCTGCGCAACACTTCCCTTTGCCTGCAGCGGGGGGACGGTATGATGGTGTTGGCGGGGCTGGAAGACCCCAATGGCTATGCCGACCAGAAGACGCCCGCGGAGGTTGCAGCTGAGGTCTATGCCGATTACGGCGACCCCTTCTGGCTGCTTTTGGCCCACCGCAACCATCTCTACGAAGAATACGGCAGCCTTGGCGCCGATCTGATCCTTTCCGGCCACGGACACGGCGGGCTTATCCGCCTGCCCTTTACCGATGGGCTTATCGGGGTGGATCGAAACCTCTTCCCCACGTGGACGGCTGGCTTTTACAACGATTTTGATTCCACCCTTTTCGTTTCCCGCGGCATGGGAAATGTGGGGCGCACCTTCCGCTGGGGAAATCTGCCCCAGTTGGCGCTGATCACTTTAGAAAGCGAGGCTTAAGATGAGCGAATATTTGGCAGGACAATTTGATATCGCCGTTATCGGCGCAGGTCACGCAGGCATTGAAGCTGCGCTTGCCTCTGCCCGCCTTGGCATGAAAACGGTGTGCTTTGCCGTAAACTTAGATACCGTGGGCAACATGCCCTGCAACCCCGCCATCGGCGGCACGGGTAAGGGCCACCTTGTCCGCGAGCTGGATGCGCTGGGCGGCGAAATGGCAAAGGCCGCTGACAAGGCCTGCATCCAGTACCGCCTTTTGAACCGCGGCAAAGGCCCCGCCGTTCACTCCCTGCGCGCCCAGGCAGACCGCAGAGCCTATCAGGAAGTGATGAAGCGCACGGTGGAAGAGCAGGAAAATCTCCTTATGCGTCAGGCAGAGGTCATCGACGTGCGCCTGGATGAAGAGGGCAAAGTTTCCGCCGTGGTGACGGAGACGGGTGCGGTTTTCCAAGTGAAAGCTGCCATCATCGCAACGGGCACATTTTTGGGCGGCCGCACCGTCATCGGCGAGTGCGTGCGGGAAAGCGGGCCTGACGGCATGCACCCCGCCAATGCCCTCACCCCCCGATTGAAGGAAATGGGGCTGAATCTGCGACGTTTCAAAACCGGCACGCCCCCCCGCATCAACGAAAAGAGCGTGGACTTTTCCAAAATGGAAGTGCAGGTGGGAGACGATATCCCCGTGCCCTTCTCCTATGAAACGGAAGAACCCCTCTGCAACCGCGCTGTGTGCTACCTTACCTACACCAACGCCCGCACCCACGAAATTATCAACGCCAACCTCCACCGCTCCCCTCTGTACAGCGGTGTCATCGAAGGCGTTGGCCCCCGCTACTGCCCCTCTATCGAAACCAAGCTTGTGCGCTTCCCCGATAAGGAGCGCCACCAGCTTTTCATTGAACCCATGGGTCTGGGCACCCACGAGCTTTACATTCAGGGTCTTTCTTCCTCTCTTCCCGAAGATGTGCAGATGGAAGTGCTGCGCACCATCCCCGGCCTTGAAAATGTGGAGATGACCCGCCCCGCCTACGCCATTGAATACGAGTGCATCGACCCCACGGAGCTGCTGGCCACGCTGGAAATGAAAAAAGTTCCCGGGCTTTACGGCGCCGGCCAGTTCAACGGCTCTTCCGGCTATGAAGAAGCCGCCGTGCAGGGCTTTATGGCAGGCGTCAACGCGGCGCGGAAAATTCAGGGCAAGACTCCTGTCATCCTCTCCCGCAGCGAAAGCTACATCGGCACCCTCATTGACGATCTCGTTACCAAGGGCACGGAAGAACCCTACCGCATTATGACTTCTCGCAGCGAATATCGCCTTGTGCTGCGGCAGGACAATGCCGATGAGCGCCTTTGCCCCATCGGCGTGGAGATCGGCCTTGTAAGCGAAGAGCGCATGGCCAAGGTGCGGGCAAAGTATGACGCGGTGAAGCAGGAGATCCGCCGCATGGAATCTACGGGCCTCCCCCCCAGCGAAGGGCTCAACGCCTTTCTGGAAAGCCGCGGCACCTCTGCGGTGAAAGATGGCGCCAGCCTCATTTCCCTGCTGCGCCGCCCCCAGGTGCATTATGATGACCTCCGGGCCTTTGATGAAGGCTGCGCGGCTTTGACGGCGGAAATTGCCGAAGCGGTGGAGATCAACGTGAAGTACGAAGGTTACATCCAGCGCCAGATGCGGGATATTGCAGATTTTGCCCGTATGGAGAGCCGCCCCATTCCCGAGGGCATCGACTACGAGTCTATTCAGGGGCTTCGTCTGGAGGCGAGAGAAAAGCTTGCCGCCATTCGGCCTGCAAGTCTGGGTCAGGCCAGCCGCATCAGCGGCGTGTCTCCCGCAGACATGACGGCCCTTATGATCTATCTGGAGAAATAAAAAGAAGAGCATCGAAAGATGCTCTTCTTTTTGGTTTTTTGATGGAAGGCGAAGCATTTATTTCATGGGGCAGGCGTGGGAGAGCTTGGCAGCGCCCTCTCTTGCAATGGCGCGCTCCAGGATCATTTCCCCTGCGATGGAAACAGCGATCTCCGCGGGGGTGACGGCGCGGATGGCGGTGCCGATGGGGGTATGGACCAGAGCGGTCTTTTCTTCGCTGACACCTGCTTCGTGGAGCTTTTTGTTGACGCTGGCGGTCTTGGAGCGGGAGCCGATGACGCCCACATAGGCAAAGTCACCCATCAGCACCTGACGCTCCACGGCAAAGTCGAAACTATGGCCGCTGGTCATGATGACAAGGTAGTCGTTTTCGTCGATGGTGAGGTAGTCGCTGAGGCGCTCATAGTCACCGCAGAGGACGGTTTCCGCCGTGGGGAAAAGTTCTTTTGTGGCGTATTCTTCGCGGCTATCAAACACGGTGACGCGGAAGTCCACGCCGGAGAGAATGGGGCAAAGGCTCTGGGCGATATGGCCTGCGCCGAAAAGGATGGCGCGGTTGCCTACGCTGACGGGCATGGAGAAAAGACCGTGGAGACGCTTGCAGCCCTTGGCAAGAAGGGTGCTATCTACTGCCCTGCCGCAAAGGACAGCGCCTGCGGCATCGCACACGGTGGGGGCGGAGCCATCTTCGCGGAGGATCAGGTGGCCCGCGGTCTTCTTTTCATAAAGGGCGAGGACGTGGGAGGCGGCCTCGTGCCACGCGGGGTCGTCACGGGCGATGAACTGGAAGAGCACTGTCACGTTGCCGCCGCAGACCATGCCGATATCCTCGGTTTTATTTTCGTGGAGGCGGAAGGTGTGGACAAGGCTTTCGCGCTTTTCGATGAGCTCCATAGCCATCTCTTCGCTGCGCTTTTCCACCGCGCCGCCGCCAATGGTGCCGCAGCGGCGGCCAAAGTCGGTGATGAGCATCTGGCTGCCCGCCCCGCGGGGAGCGGAGCCGTTATCGTCAATGAGGGAGACCAGCACGGCATCGTTATGCTTTTCCAGTTCGTAAAAAAGCTGGGAGAAGATCTGCTTCATAAGATTTATCCTTTCAAAATGGCGGCGGCTTCGTCATAGGAGAGTTCGCAGTTCCAGAAGAGGGCGTAGAACTCCTGCACCACTTCCGCCATATCGTAATCGTAAAGTTGGGGGTAGGCGAGATTGCCCAGCCAGTAAACGCCAAGGAGCATATTCATGCTGGGTGGATTGGAGAGGAAATTATAGGGCTGTGCGGGGATGGTGACCATATTGCCGTCAGCCACAGCGGTGAGCTCCAGCCACGTGGGGTCGGTCATCAGGTCGGCAACGGGGACGGAGGGGGCGCAGACGATGAGGTCGGGGTCGAAATGATAGAGCTGCTCCATGCCCACGGTATTGCCGCCGTTTTTATGGACGATATCTTCCACCGCGATGGCATTTTCCGCGCCGATAAGCTCGATGACCTGGGCCTGATTGCTGCCGCGGGCATTGGTATCAAGGCCCGTGGTGCCTGTGGTGTACATAATGGAAACGGGGTCGGTGACCTGAGCGGCGTTTTCCTCTGCCATGGTGAGGGTCTTATTTACGAAATCCGCCAGAGCATTGCAGCGCTCCTCTTCTCCAAGGAGCGTGCCAAGGGTGCGGAAGGCATCTTCCATATTGGGAAGGTCGGTTGCAAGGAAGATGACGGGAAGGCCCGTCTGGGCGCTGAGAGCGTCCAAGTCTTCCGCAAGGCCGGGTTTGGGCTCGCCGCAGTCGATGATGATCTGAGGGTCGGAAGCAAGAAGGGCTTCCATATTAAGTGTGCCCTTGCCGCCAAAGATCTGGCCCACTACGGGAAGGGGGTCCAGAGCGTCGGGGAGGTAGTCCTCCTGACCGGGGTCAAAGACGCTTGAGCGGCAGGTGAGCTTATCTACCGCGGCGGCGGTGAGGATCATGGTGGCGATGGAGCCGCTGGGTGCGATGCGGTGGATGTGGGCGGGGAGGGTGACGGTGCGGCCCGCGTCATCGGTGAATTCGCGGGTTTCGGGGGCGGTGTCCTCTGCTGCGGTGCCGCAGGCGGCAAGGGAGAGGAGCATAGCGAGGGAGAGGAGAAGGGAAATGAGCTTTTTCATAACGCGGTCCTTTCGTAAGAATGAGGGGGGATCACTTCATCTCAAACGCGATCAAACGGAAGCGGCTTTCCATGGGATAATACCATTCATATTCCCCCTTGGGGTCGGGGATGAGGGCGGCGCGGGCGGTCTCTTCCGTAATTTCCGCGCCCTTGCGGTCATACATCTTGAAAAAGGCCACAGCGTCGGTGAGGCTATGAAGAGGCTGACCGTTCTGCAACGTGAAGAATTCTTCGGTATAGGAAATGCCGTTTTCCGTGAGGACGGTGGGGCGGCAGTATTCCTTTACCGCCTCCCCCTTACCCTCGGCGCTGACGCGGTGGCGCTTATTGGCAAGGGTCAAAACCAGCACCTTCTTCGCGCCCACGTTTTTGGCCACGGTGAGAATTTCTTCCATGGAGCCAAAGCGGCAGCAGACCAGCACGTCCACCGCTTCTCCGGGGCGGAAGGTGAGGGCATCGGCATTTTCGGCGCGGATATTGGTAAGCCCCTCTTCTGCCACGCATTTTTTAAGATACGCGGAAGCGGTGGGGTCAAACTCCACGCTGATAACTTTTTTTACGTGCTTTGCCATGGCACGGGTGAGGTAGCCGATGCCGCTGCCTGCTTCCAGCACCGTATCGGTGGGCTTCAGGTGGGGCAGAAGCTGCTTGCGCTGCTCCGCGGCAAAGGCGGTATATTCCAGAGAATCCACCATGAAGCGGATGCTCTCAGCATTCCAATGGATCATTACGCGCCACCTCCGGGAAGGCAGACGGTGATGGTCTTGCCCTCGTAATTGACGCTGCGAAGGGCGACTTCCATGCCGTAAAGTCTGGAGAGGGCCTCTTCGGAGAGGTCGTCTGCGGTGCCGTCGATAAAGACCTTGCCATCCAGCAGGGCCAGCACGCGGGATGCGTAAAGACCCGACTGACCGGGGTGGTGGGTGGAATAGAGGATGGCATAGCCTTCCTTGGACATCTGCACCACGGCGTCCATGACGCGGCAGCGGTTGGCAAAATCCAGATTGGCGGTGGGTTCATCCATAATGAGGAGTTTGGCTTCCTGCACCATGGCGCGGGCCAACATTACCAGTTGGCGCTCGCCGCCGGAAAGGGTGGCGTACCCCCGGTCGGCAAGGTGGGCGATGCCAAGATGCTCCAAGGTGAAAAGCACCTTTTCACGGTGAGCCTTTTTGGGGGCGGAGAAAGCGCCCAGCTGACCCGTGACACCCATCAGCACCACGTCACGGACGGGATAATTGAAGGTGGGGGATTCGCTCTGGGGAATGTAGGCGATGCGGCGGGAGATCTCCTTGGGGGACATGGTTTTCAGGTCCATGCCATCCACCGTGACGGAACCGGAGTAGCGCAGAAACTGCATGAGGCAGCGGAAAAGGGTGGTTTTACCCGTGCCGTTGGGGCCAAGGATAGCCACGCGGTCACCGCTTTTCACGGTGAAATTCACCCCGTCCAAAATGGGGCGGGTGCCATAGGCAAAGTGCAGGTCGCGGACCTTAAGTTCCATGCTTGAGACCTCCTTTCACGAGAAGAATGATGAAAATGGGTGCGCCGATGAAGCTGGTGAGGATGCCGATGGGAAGCTCTGCCGTGGTGGCTACGCGGGCCACGGTATCCACCGCCGTTAAGAAGGCGGCGCCCAGAAGAGCGCTGGCAGGAATGACGCGGCGGTAATCAAAGCCGAAGAGGATGCGCACAAAGTGGGGGATCACCAGACCCACCCAGCCGATCATGCCGGAAATGGAGACGGCGGCGGCAGTCATGAGGGTGGCGGCCAGAACGGCCAGAAGGCGGATCTTCTTGGTATCCACGCCCATGCTGCGGGCCTCTTCATCCCCCATGGTGAGAAGATTCAGCTGCCAGCGGATGAGAAGCAGGATCACAAGGCCCAACAGGATGGGGGGCGCGGCGAAGGCCACGTCCATGAGCTTGACGCCCGAGAGATTGCCCATGAGCCAATAGGTGATGGCGGGAAGGGCCTCGTCGGTATCGGCGGAGAGTTTAATGAAGGAGGTGGCGCCATTGAAAAGGGAGCTGACCACGATGCCTGAGAGCACCAGCGCCAGGGTGGTTTCACTCTTGGCGGCGCGGCCGATGAAAATGGCGAGGGCCACGGCGGCGATGCCGAAGGCAAAAGCGGAGAAGGTGACGCCCATATAGCCGAAGGAGAGGATCAGGGCCAGAGCCGCGCCAAAGCCTGCGCCGGAGGAGGCGCCCAGAAGGTCGGGAGACACCATGGGGTTACGGAAAACGCCCTGATAAGTGGCGCCTGCGGCAGAGAGGGCGGCGCCCACTAAAGAGGAGGCCAGCACGCGGGGGAAGCGGATGCGAAGCAGCACCGTGAAGGCCCGCTGAGCTTCCGCCCCTGCGAGGCTGAAGCGGCCAAAGAAAAGGGCCAGCAGCGGCACGGCGATGGCCAGCAGCACCAAAAGGGCCATCCGCAGTTTGAAATTTTGCTGTTTCATAGGGCTCATAGTATGCCTCGGTTTCGTCAGTTTTCTTATCTTAGGGTTATTTTACCACAAAGATAACGCTTTGTCTGTGACAATTGTCACATTTTAGTGGGATTTTTTAGAAAAAAGAGGGGGAGCAGGAAGCGGTTTTTTCTCCACCGCCGCTGCGGGGAGGCTTTCCGGCAGAGGGGGCTTTGGCAGGCTTTTGGGAGATGGCAAAAAAATACAAAAAAGAGAAAATGGCGTTGTGCAAAATCACTAAAACAACTGTCCTTGACAGACGGACAGATGTAGCGGAAAAGAGGACAGCATATCCCCCGTGTCCGCAGAATAAAGACAAAAAGAACGCGGTGGGGAGAAATTGCGCACAAAGGGAAAAATTCGCAAAAATCTTTCTCCGAATTCGTCACTTGCCAAACGTGGCAGAACTTTGTAAAATGGGTATTGTTCACAAGGAACGAGAGTTCTTTAAGGAGGAATTAGAAAATGAAAAAGTTTTTTGCAATGATGCTGGCGCTGCTGATGGTGCTGAGCCTGGTTGCCTGCGGCTCCGGCTCTTCTGATGACGGCGCTTCCGAAAGCGGCAACAAGGTCGTTAAGATCGGCGTGTATGAACCCCAGACCGGCGACAACGGTGCCGGCGGCAAGCAGGAAATCCTGGGTATGCAGTACGCTAACTACGTGCAGCCCACCGTGGAGATCGGCGGCGAAGTTTACGATGTTAAGCTGGAAATCGTAGATAACCGCACCACTCCCGAAAACGGCCCCTCCGCTGCAGCTGATTTGATCAACCGCGACGTTTCCATCGTTCTGGGCTCTTACGGCTCCGGCGTTTCCATGGCCGGCGGCGACGTATTCTCCCAGGCCGGTGTGCCTGCCATCGGCGTTACCTGCACCAATCCTCAGGTTACCGAAGGCTGCGATGTTTACTACCGCATCTGCTTCACCGACCCCTTCCAGGGCCCCGCTCTGGCAAGCTATGCCTTTGACGGTCTCGGCGTTGACACCGCATACGTTCTGGGTATGCTGGGCTCCGACTATGACCAGGGTCTGATGTACTACTTCAAGGAAGCATTCGAAGCTCTGGGCGGCACCGTGGTTTCCGATGAATTCCCCGAAGGCACTGCTAACTTTGTTTCCTACATCAACAACGCTAAGTCTGCCGGCGCAGGCGTTATCTTCGCTCCCGTTTCCGTCAACTATGCGCAGCTCATCGTAGAAGCTGCTGACGCACAGGGCTTTGACGGCGCTCTTCTGGGTTCCGACACCTGGGACAGCAACAAGGTTATCGAATCTGCTACCGGTAAGGACGTTTCCGTTTATGTAACCACCTTCTATCAGGAAGGCGGCAACGCTGAATTCGACAGCGGCATCAAGGAATGGATCAACGCCAACGCTGACGCCAAGACCAACAACGGCGGCAACGACATGGTTGCAGCTGTTACCGCAATGGGTTACGATGCTTACTTCACCGCTCTGGAAGCGCTGAAGGCTGCCGGCTCCACCAATCCTGCTGACGTTCTGGCTGCTCTGCCCGGCGTTACCTACGAAGGTGTTTCCGGTCACATCGAATTCAACGAAATCGGCGATGCTGTTCGTGACTCTGCCTTCATCAAGGTTGCCAACACCGTAGATGGCGTTTGGGACTTCGAAAAGGTTCAGTCTGTCGGCTAAACCGCAGCACAACTTCAAAGCCAAAAAGGGGATGGCGGCATTGCCGCCGCCATCCCCTTTTTTCTGCATTTTTGGGCTGCCTCGAAAGAGCGGCCAAACTCCGCTTTTTCGAGACGGCCCAGGGCCACAAAACGAATCAACCCATTCTGATAGGAGGATCTTTCCATGCAGGAATTGTTCCCGTACCTGCTTAACGGCATTTCCGTAGGCGGCCAGTATGCCCTTATCGCCATCGGTTACACCCTGGTTTACGGCATTTTGCGCCTCATCAACTTTGCCCACGGCGACGTATTTATGGTGGCGGGCCTTGTGATGGTGTATGCCACCACCGCCATGCCCTTCTACATTGCCCTGCCTCTGGTGCTTGCCGCCACGGTGCTTCTGGGCTTTGTGATTGAGCGCGTGGCATATAAGCCTTTGCGCTCTGCACCCCGCATGTCCCTGATGATCTCCGCCATCGGCGTGAGCTATCTCATTCAGAACCTGGCGTTCTATCTCACCGGCGGCGTGCCCCAGCCTGTGAACAACCCCATCCCCTGGATCTCTGAAAACGTGGTGGTGCTGGGGGCTTCCACCAAGCGCGTGACTCTGGTGACCCCTGTGCTTACCATTTTGCTGGTGGTGGTGCTGGTGTACCTCATCAATCACACCAAGATCGGTATGGCCATGCGCGCAGCTGCCAAGGACTTTGAAACTGCGCAGCTTATGGGCATTCGCATCAACCGCGTGATTTCCGTCACTTTTATCATCGGTTCTTTCCTGGCTGCCGTGGGCGCCATGCTGTATTTCACCAACTACCCCTCCGTTGCCATCACCTCCGGCTCCATGCCCGGTCTGAAGGCATTCGTTGCGGCGGTATTCGGCGGCATCGGTTCCATTCCCGGCGCGGTGGTGGGTGCATTCATCATCGGCCTTTGCGAAGAGTTGATCAAGGGTATGGATTACACCACCTTCTCTGATGCTTTCACCTTTGCGCTGCTGATCGTGGTGCTTTGCGTGAAGCCTACCGGCCTCTTCGGTGAAAAAGTCACCGACAAGGTATAAGGAGGGGCGAAGTATGAATATGACCAAGAAAAAAACCATTTTCACCGCAGCGGTGCTGGCAGTGCTGCTGCTGGCCTGCGTGGTGGCAGATATGAGCCTCAACAGCTTCCACATTGCCATCATCGTGATCAAGAAGGCAACGGTTTACACCCTGGTTGCCGTTTCCATGAACCTGCTGAACGGTTTTACCGGGCTGTTCTCCCTGGGTCAGGCAGGCTTTATGCTGCTGGGCGCCTATGCTTACGGCGTTTTGATGATCCCTGTGGAAAAGCGTGCAGGCGTGTACCAGTATTATGAAGGCGGCATTGTGAACTTCTCCCTGCCCGAAGTTTTCGGCGGCGGTGCTGTGGGCACGCTGCTGGGCATTCTGGTGGCGCTTCTGGTGGGCGGCATTCTGGCCGGTATCGTGGCTTACCTCATCGGTCTGCCCGTGCTGCGTCTGAAGAGCGACTACCTGGCAATTGCCACCCTTGGCTTTGCAGAAATTCTCCGCGCATTCTTCCAGTGGGAAAAGCTGGGTCCCGTGACCAACGGTTCCAACCTGCTGCGCGGCTATCCTGCCTTTGAGCGGGCAACGCCCTATGTGATTCTGGTGGGTCTGATGGTGGCTGCCATTATGCTGCTGATCACCTCCACCTACGGCCGCGCTTTCCGCGCCATCCGCGACGATGAAGTGGCAGCGGAAGCTATGGGCATCAACCTTGCCAAGCACAAGCGCATGGCATTTATCATCAGCTCTTTCTTCGCAGGCGTGGGCGGCGGCATGATGGCTATGTACATGGGCTCCATCGCAGCGGCTTCTTTCAAGAGCACCCTCACCTACGAAATTTTGCTGATCGTGGTAATCGGCGGCATCGGCTCCATTACCGGCAGCGTTCTGGCAAGCTTTTTGTACATCTTCTCTTCCGAGTGGCTGCTGCGCGGTCTTGACGCAGGCAAGTTCCTGGGCGTTGAGGCTCCCGGCCTTTTCAAAAACGGCTTCCGCATGGCTGTGTTCTCCGTGATCATCATGATCATCGTGCTGTTCTTCCGCAAGGGTATCATGGGTGACAAGGAGCTGCCCGACCTTTTGGGAAGACGCCGCAAGAGTAAGAAGGAGGCTGCAAAATGAGCAAGAACGTTCTGAAAGTTGAAAACGCCACCATGCAGTTCGGCGGCGTTGTTGCAGTCAACAATTTGAATATGGAGATCAACGAAGGCGAGATCGTGGCCCTTATCGGCCCCAACGGCGCAGGTAAGACCACCGCTTTCAACGTGATCACCGGTGTGTATCAGCCCACCAACGGCGCGGTTTGGTTCAACGGCGAAAAGATCGTGGAAAACCACCCCCAGGGCAAGATGAAGAAGCTTTACGCAGGTGAGCACGCAGGGGAATACACCCACACTCTCGCCCCCACGCCCGATAAGATCACCAAGCTGGGCATGGCCCGCACCTTCCAGAATATCCGCCTTTGGAAGTCTCAGACGGTATTCAACAACGTGCTCATCGCCAAGCATTGCCGCTCTACCAGCAACGTTTTCTCCGCTACCTTCCGTCTCAACCGCAAGGAAGAGCAGCGCCAGAAAGAAGAGGTGCTGGAACTTCTGAAGATGGTGGGCCTGGACGATGTGAAAGACGAGCTGGCAACGTCTCTGCCTTACGGTAAGCAGCGCCGCCTTGAAATTGCCCGCGCGCTGGCCGCTGAGCCCACGCTGCTGCTGCTGGACGAACCTGCAGCCGGCATGAACCCGCAGGAAACCGACGAGCTCACCGCTTTCATCGGAGAACTGCGCGACAAGTTCAAGGTGACCATTCTCCTTATTGAGCACCACATGAATCTGGTTATGGATATTTCCGACCGCATTTACGTGCTGGACTTCGGCAAGCTTATTGCCGAGGGCACGCCTGCTGAAATTCAGAGCAACCAGCGCGTGATCGACGCATATCTGGGGGTGGCCGAAGATGCTTAAAATTGAAAACCTTTGTGTGAATTATGGCGGCATTCAGGCCCTGCGCGGCATTTCTCTGGAAGTGCCCGACGGCAAGATCGTCACCCTCATCGGTGCCAACGGTGCCGGTAAGTCCACCACCCTTCGCACCATCACCGGCCTTGTAAAGGCGGCTTCCGGTTCCATCCAGTGGAACGGGGAGGAACTTCTGGGCAAGTCCATCGACAAGATCGTGACTTCCGGCATCGCCATGAGCCCCGAAGGCCGCCGCGTGTTCCCGGACATGACGGTTCTGGAAAACCTGAAGATCGGTGCGTATCTGCGCAAGGATAAGGCAGAGATCGAAAAGGACATCCAGTGGGTCTACAGCCTCTTCCCCCGTCTGGAAGAGCGCAGCTGGCAGCTGGCAGGCACCCTTTCCGGCGGCGAACAGCAGATGCTGGCCGTGGGCCGCGCATTGATGAGCCGCCCCAAGCTGATGATGCTGGACGAACCCTCTCTGGGTCTTGCGCCTCTGGTAGTGCAGGATATTTTCAAGATCATTCAGGAGATCAACCGCCAGGGCGTGACGGTGCTGCTCATTGAGCAGAACGCTAACATGGCGCTGAAGATCGCCGACGTTGCTTACGTGCTGGAAACGGGCAACATCACCATGAGCGGCAGCGGTGCAGAGCTGCTGAGTGATGAGCGCGTGAAAGAAGCATATCTGGGCAAAAACAGCTGAATACAAACCATCCCCGACGGAAGAAATTCCGCCGGGGATTTTTTTATGGAAAGAGAAAGACCCCGGGAAATTCCCGGGGTCTTGTTTTTTATTCCGTGCGGGGATCGGGCAGGCCCTTGATATAAATCTCATTGGGCTTGCGCTCTGCCACATAAGGGGCGAGGAAAGAGATGATGCGGGCGGCGGCGATGGGCGCGATCTTGCGGACCTGAATGGGGCAGACCTTGATGCAGCGCATGCAGCCGATGCACTTGGCATTGGGCAGATACCGGGGGGCCTTGGGATTGATGGCGCCAACGGGGCATTCCACCACGCAAACGCCGCAGCGGACGCAGTCTTCCTTGCGGGCGGCGGGATCGTATGCCTCCAGATGGAAATCGTGATAGGTGCCGTGGGAGCCGGGAAGAGGATCCAGGGGCTGGGTTGCGCCTTCAATGGCCCGGGCGAAATAGTGAAGATCTTCCATATCCACATCGTCCGGACGGCCCTGACCCACGCGGCGGTAAATGGAATGCTCGGTGACAACGGCCATGGCTGCTACCACCTTGAAGCCCAGATCATTCATCGTGTCCTGCAGTTCGGAAAGGGCATCGTCATACTGGCGGTTGCCATAGGTGCAAAGGAGGATGGCTCTGGCACCGTTGCCGCTGAAAAGCCGCAGTCGCTCCACCGCGGGGGCGGGAACGCGGCCGCAATACGTGGGCATGGCGGCGAGAACGGTGTCGTTTTCGGTAAAGGCGCGGCCTTCAGGCACATGCAGCAGGCTAATGACTTCGTTATGGGGCATCAGGATATTTGCCACCTGCTCGGTGCCGCCGGTGGGGCTGAAAAGAAGAGTGTAATTTGCCATGTGGAGTGCCTCCTTTCACGGGTTGCTTCTATTTTAGCGCAGATGGCGGCAGGATGCAAGCGGAACAAAAATGGCGAAGCATTCCCGCCATATGCGCGGGGAAAAAGCCGGGGTAGGATAGGGGCATGAAACGAAGGAAGGGGGGAAACGGATGAAGGCTGCAACCTTTGCCCGCCGCGCAGAGGCCTACTTTACCGGCGCTGACGAGGCGGGGGATTTTTACGGGGAGGCCGCCCTTGCGCTGGCCACGGATATGTCGCTGCAGGAATTGCGGGCAGCTTATGACGGCGGGGAGGATACCGCCCTCACGGCGGCTGTGCGCCGCGCTTACCTTCGCATTCAGGCGCAGATCGAGTCTTCCCGCCGCTATGCCGACCGGGGGCTCAATTCCCGGGCCACCTTTCTTTTGAAGCAGCCCCGCTTCGGTGGCTACTGCGAGAAAAACGAGGGCGGGGAAGTGACGCTGAAGGTGATTTGGGGCAAGGGGATGGACGAGGGATGCGCGGAGTGACGATTTGCTTGTGCCCCGCACTCTGTGAAAAACGATTGAAACCATTTGTCTGCTGCGGCGGGCAAAAGAAAGGAAAGCTATGCTGACATTTTTGCTTGGCTTTTTGCTCTCTGCGACGATTTTTGAGGGGCTCTTCCTTTGGAAAGTGAGCCGCGGGGGCGAAAAGGAAAAGGCGGCTCTGCCCGCCGAAAGCCTTGTGGACCAGGGCTTTGAAAACATTATGCGCTTCACGGTGGGAGGTGAGAGAGATGCTTAACACGGTGCAAAGCGTTTTTGACATCGCCATCCACTTGATGGATGCGCAGAATGCCGCCACCGGCGGCACCAACACTGCCGACACCAAAGAATATGCCCTGCGCACCCCCTCTCTCATCAATTCTCTGCTGGATCGGGTCTATCGCTTCAGCGACACCCTTGCCGCCCCCGGCGGAGGCAAGCGACCCGTGTGCCGAAAGGTTTCGGCCATGGAGGATGCGCTGGATCTGGACGAAGGCCTTTGCACGGCGGTGCTGCCCTACGGTTTGGCGGCGCTTCTCATCAGCGAGGAAAACCCGGCTCTTGCCAACTTTTTCCACGCCACGTTTTTAACGGAACTGCGGGAATTCGGCGCGGCAAAATGCGCGGAGTTTGAGCAGGTGGAAGACATTTACGGAGGCATTTGATCTTCCATCAAAATCTTTGGATTTTGATGGAAAGGGCATCTCTCCCTCCGTCAAAAATCAAAGATTTTTGACATTCCCTCGTCAGAGGGAGGTATAAGAAAGTCCTCCCCTTGTCAGGGGAGGTGCTGAAGGAAGTGAAGGGGAGGAAGAGGAGACGCAGCGCAGTGAGTGAGAAAGACCGCAAGGCGGCGCTGCGAAAGATACGAAGCTTGCGGTGACAAAGGAGAACATTTATGGATGAAATGAACACCAATGTGCCTGCGGAAAGTGCAGTGCAGGAGGCGGTGGCGGAAGAAACGGCAACGCCCGTGAGCGCAGAGGAAACCTTGTCTCCCGCCATCGAGCCTGCAGAGGACAAAAAGAGCCGCGACCTGCATGAGTTCCGCGATCTC
>JAZQUM010000095.1:0-29846 GCA_045631305.1 Oscillospiraceae bacterium
CGCCAAGTTCGTTGCATCTTTCGATGCGAACGTCTGGTGCTTGTTCGTTCGTTTCGTTGTTTAATTTACAAGGTACACGTTCCTGCGCGGAACATTTGCTATCTTATCACACGGAAAACCGTTTGTCAAGAACTTTTTTCATTTCTTTTCAACTTTTTTCGAACCGCGCTCCCGGCGGAGCAGACAGCTTTGATAGAATACCAAACTCTGTCGCGTTTGTCAACACCTTTTTTTATCTTTTTTCGATCTGATTTAGCTTCGCGCTTTTTGCACAATCAGCGCTTTACATAACAACTCTATATTCCCTTTTCGACAACCTGTTTCGTTAAGATTGACAACGCGCATTTTCATCATGTATAATAATGATATCAATATGATATCAAAGGAGAAATTAATATGAATGAAGTAATTCTCACAAACAAAAAGAACGGTATGCTGATTTTGCTCCTTAACCTTTTAATTTATGTTGCAGCAATCGCAGGTGTTATCGTAAGCGGCATCAACGAAAACATTCCTTTTATTATTATTTGTGTTGTAATCCTTGCCTTCGGTTGGATCCCTCTGTGCGGTCTTAAAGTGCTTAAGCCCCAGGAAGCGCTGGTCCTTACCCTCTTCGGCAAATATGTCGGCACCCTGAAAGGCGACGGGTTCTATTTTGTAAACCCCTTCTGCTCCGCTGTGAATCCCGCTTCCAAAACCAAACTTAACCAGAGCGGCGATGTAGATAGCGGCAGCAAGAGCATTCTTTTGACCACTGCTGCAGGTCAGCCCACTCAGATGGATATGCCTAACAAAAAGATCTCCCTGAAGATCATGACCTTGAACAACAGCCGCCAGAAGATCAACGACTGCCTTGGTAACCCCGTTGAAATCGGCATTGCCGTTATGTGGCGCGTGGTAGACACCGCAAAAGCCGTATTCAATGTAGATAACTATAAGGAATACCTCTCCCTGCAGTGTGACACCGCTCTTCGCAACATCGTCCGCATCTATCCTTACGATATCGCCCCCAATATTGATACCACCGGTGACGGCCTCGCCGATGACGGCAGCCTTCGCGGCTCCAGCGAAATCGTAGCCAACCGTATCCGCGATGAGATCCAGGCTCGCGTGGAAGACGCAGGTATCGAGATCATCGAAGCCCGCATCACTTATCTGGCTTATGCCACCGAGATCGCAGCCGTCATGCTGCAGCGTCAGCAGGCCTCCGCTATTATCGACGCCCGCAAGATGATCGTAGACGGCGCCGTCGGCATGGTGGAAATGGCTTTGGAACGCCTCAGCGAAAACCATGTGGTAGAACTGGATGAAGAACGCAAGGCAGCTATGGTGTCCAACCTGCTGGTGGTTCTCTGCGGCAACCGCGATGCTCAGCCCGTTGTCAACTCCGGTAATCTCTATTAATACTATGGATGATAAGCAGAAAAAGCAGCTCCCCCTGCGGCTTTCTCCGCAGCTCTATAACGCCATTGCCGCATGGGCCGAAGAAGACTTTCGCTCTGTGAACGGGCAGATCGAATACCTTTTGACCCTTTGTGTGCGCCAGCACAATAAAAACGGGAAATATGTACCCGAGAGCATATCGAACCCTGAAAAAGAATCCAAATAAGCAAAAGAGCGGAAGCAATACGCTTCCGCTCTTCTCTATTTTATATTGTATCAATTCAGAGCGTACTTCTTGCTGTACTCATCAAACTTATCACGGAAGCGCTGGCTTCCGTTGCGAATGCCGCGAATAGACTCGTGGATATTCATATTATTATGAGCCTGATCGATGATGCATCCTGCAATATTGGAGCAATGGTCACTGGTACGGGCCAAACCTGTCAAAAGATCCGTCCACACAAAGCCGGCACCGATAGAGCACTCACCCTGCTGCAGGCGCAAAATATGATGGGTTCGCAGTTCTTCTTTGCGGTTGTCGATAACCTGTTCCAAAGGCTCTACATCCATAGCAAGTGCCAGATCATCATGCACGAAAGCATCAAAGGACATCTCCAGAATTTCGCTTACCGCCCCTGTCAAAACATCCAGTTCAGCAGAGGCCGCAGGAGAAAACTTCAGCTTCTTTTCCACCATTTCTTCCGCAGAGCATACGATCCCCACGGCATAGTCACTGATGCGCTCAAAATCACCGATAACACGCAGCAGTTTTGCCGCCTCGGCACTGTCAGCCTGGCTGATGGGGCAGCTGCTGAGCTGCACAAGATACGTGCCGAGAACATCTTCGTAATGGTCGGTCTTTTCTTCGCGGACGCGGACGGATGCCGCAACTTCGGGAGAATACTCCTTCAGCAGCTTGATACTGTCTTTCAGCGCGCTAAAAGCCGTAGCTGCCATAGTGATGGAAAGGGCGCGGCTGCGCTCCAATGCAACAGCAGGTGCCGCCAAAAGACGCTCATCCAACTCTGCAAATTCTTCAGGCATCTTTGCATCAGGCACCAGTTTGGTAACCAGTTTTTCCAAAAAGCCGCCCATAGGCAGAAGCAGCAGCGTGCAGAGCACATTAAACAAAGAGTGGATCACCGCAATATTCATGCGGTCTGCATTGTCCAGAAGGATCACAGGAGAGAGCACAGCCTTGACGATCACAAACACCGCGAGCCAGACCGTGGTGCCGATGACATTAAAGAGCAAATGCACCATCGCCGTGCGCTTGGCGTTTTTAGTGGTGCCCACAGAGGAGAGAACAGCTGTAATACAAGTGCCGATATTCTGACCCATGATAATGGGAATTGCCGCACCAACGCTTACCTTACCGGTAGCAGAAAGCGCCTGCAGAATACCAACGGAAGCAGAGCTGGACTGAATGATAGCCGTCAGGATAGCGCCCGCCAATACACCGAGAATGGGATTGGTAAAGAGCAGCAAAATCTCGCCAAAGGCAGGAACATCTTCCAGGAAAGCCACCGCATCCGACATGGTCTCCATGCCGAACATAAGGGTAGCAAAACCCAGCAAGATCAGACCCGTATCTTTTTTCTTGTCGTTCTTGAGGAACATGTAGAAAACGATACCGATCAGCGCAAGAATAGGGGTGAAAGAAGAAGGCTTGAGCAGCTGAATGAAGATATTATCGCCCTCGATGCCGCCGAGACTTAAGATCCACGCAGTAACCGTGGTACCAATATTGGCGCCCATGATCACATTAATAGCCTGCTTGAGGGTCATGATACCTGAGTTAACAAAACCCACCACCATAACCGTGGTAGCAGAAGAACTCTGGATCACCGCAGTTACACCAAGGCCCGTCAAAAGTCCAGCGCCTCTACTGTTGGTGAGCTTGCCGAGGATCATGGTAAGCCGGCTGCCTGCGCGGCGTTCCAGTGCCTGCCCCATGATGTTCATGCCGAAAAGAAACAGACACAAACCGCCGATCAAGGTCAGGATGTTAAAAACATACTCGTTGAGCATACAAAATCGCCTTTCTTCACTTAATCATAGATTACGATTTCACTCTACCACGCAAAACTCCGGCGATATATCAAAGTATTGTAAAATTTAAAGCAAATTATTTAGGGAAACGAAGGCTGATCACAGTTCCTACACCGGGCGTACTCTCCAAATCAATACGGGCGTTATGGATCCTGGCACCGTGCTTTACGATAGAAAGACCAAGACCTGTACCGCCCATCTCTTTGGATCGGCTTTTGTCCACTCGATAAAAACGCTCAAAGATACGCTCGCGGTCTTCGACAGGAATACCGATACCCGTGTCTACAACAGAAAGAACCACATGAGGCACTTCGTTCTTCACACTTACCGTTACAGATCCGTTTTCCTTATTATATTTTATGGCGTTGTCACAAAGATTATAAATGATACTGTCCAAAAGCTGCGGAATACCGCGTAAAGGAGCATTCTCCCCTTCCAGTGAAAGGCGCACTCCCACGCGCTGTGCCACACTTTCCAGCCGTTGCAGCGTGTTGCCCGCAAGAACAAAGAGATCTACCTCTTCCACAGCCATGTCTTCCGCGCCCTCATCCAAACGGGAAAGGCGGATGATATCTTCCACCAGGCGCACCATTCGCTGCGCCTCTTCATAAATTTTCCCTGAAAATGGCACAACATCCGCTTCTTTCACCATGCCGCTTTTCAAAAGTTCCGCATAACCGGAGATAGCATGCAAAGGCGTTTTCAGTTCATGGGACACATTGGCAGTAAATTCACGGCGCATGGTTTCTGCAGCATCTTTTTCAGTAATGTCAAAAAGAAAAACTACAGCGCCTGTTACCGAGCCAAGAGATACCACAGGATTGGCAGATGTCAGATATTTTCTTTCATCCAACTCCACAACTTTTTCCATCTGCCGGCCGGCCAGGGCGTTTTGTGCCACTACACGTATATCCTCAAAATGCGGCAAATCAAAAACCGATCCACCTTCGCAAGTTTTTTCTGCTGCAAAAATGGCAGCAGCGCCTGCATTGATGCTGAGAAGCACACCTTTTCGATCCAAAAGCAGCAAACCTTCTGCCATATTGTCCGTTACGGCATAGAGTTCATTCTTTCTGCGTCGCAGTTCTTCCTTTTGCTCACGCAGCTGGCGCTGCTGGCTGTCAATACGGTGCAGCAAAAGATGCACTTCTTCACACCCTTTGTTGGCAAGCGGATTATCCAGATCCAGATTGTTTAAAGGTCGAATAATAATGCGGGACAAGCGCGCTGCCAGTAAAAGTGATACAAGAATCGCACCCAAAATCATCAGGCTGACGGTGGGCAGCATCTCCAGCAGCAGACCAAAGATCGTCTCCTGCGCTGTAGCAAGGCGGATCACCGTTCCATCTTCCAACCGCACCGCGCAATAGACCAGACTTTCTAAAATCGTGGAAGAATAGCGGGTGCTTTCGCCATACCCTTCTGTGAAAGCTTCATAGATCTCTTCGCGCTCCATGTGGTTTTCCATGGTAAGAGAATCGGAGCGGTTATCGTAAAGCACCGTTCCGTCAGAATCGATCCATGTGATGCGACAGTTTTCAATGTCGATCCCATCAAAGTAGGATTCTCCTCCGTGATTTACCGCTTGCACCACAAGCTCTGCCTGTGTCCGCATCTGGCGAAGCTGCATGTGGGCAGACTGGCGATATACCATCCCCACCAGCAACACCATCATCAGCGCAAACATCCCCAGAGAAACTGCGGTAACTGCGCCAAAAATCCGTTTTGTCATTCGTTGACCTCCATGCGGTAGCCCACGCCACGCACCGTTTTAATATAGTTGCCACAATCCCCGAGTTTCGTCCGCAGCGTACCGATATGTACGTCCACCGTGCGGCTTTCGCCCATAAAATCATGTCCCCACACTTCAGAAAGCAGCTGGTCTCTGCCGAATGCAAGACCCGGGTTTTCCATGAAGAGGCGCAAAAGCTCAAATTCTTTCAGCGTCAATTCCACACGTTTACCAAAAGCGCGAACTGTGTGCTCATTGATATCAATGTTCAGTTCACCCATGCTCAGCGTCTTTTTCTTGCCGTTGGGCATCATGCGCCGCAAAACCGCTTTCACACGGGACACCATCTCCATCATACCAAAGGGCTTTGCCAGATAGTCATCCGCGCCAAGGTCAAGACCCAACACCTTGTCATATTCCGCCCCCTTGGCAGAAGCAAGGATCACAGGGACACCTTCTGTCTTTTTGTCAGAACGGATCTTTTTCAAAATACTGATGCCATCCTCACCGGGGAGCATGATATCCAGAAGCACCAACTGCGGCATATCGTTTTTTACATATTCAAAAAAGGCCGCACCGTCACCAAAGCCCATGGCTTCCAGCCCTGCAGCATTGAGGGCATAAACCATCAACTCGCGGATAGCAGCATCATCTTCCACACAAATAATCACAAGGTGTCGCTCCTCTCAAGATTTTCTCTCACTTTATTCTGTTGATTTCATTTTGCAGATTTTGTAAAAATTTCCCCGCATGTGCCCCATCCATCTGCGTGTGGTGGAACTGAAAAGAAAGAGGCAGATAATATTTCAGCCACTTTTTTCTATACTTTCCCCAAATTAAAAAAGGATTATTGAAAATACCGCTGTTCATGCCAACTGCGCCATCAATTTCCGTATCTACAATAGCCGATGTGCCAATCACCATGCTCTCAGTGGAAAGATCTCTGTCCACCAAAGTTTCTGCAACCTGCGCAGTATACGCAAGATAGTCGCGATTGAATGCATCCAGATCATCCGTATACAGAATATCGCAGGAGCTTACTTCTCCTTTTTTATTTTTCACAATGGTATTCACCGCGATGCTATCATACTGCATCAACTTCTCACCCACGGGAAGCACATAAAATTCTTTTATTCCTGCTGCCGCCTTACCGATACAGTAATCCAGCAGCATATTAAACTTCAAACTCTTTTTTCGGGACAAATGCACAAGCTTTGTCACATCCAAAGTTTTGAAAAAGCTGACCATGGGATTGGGTGCTTTCATCCAAAGCTCATACGCCGCAGCTCTCGCCGTTCCTTTGGGATCAATCTCTCTTGCCATATTCTCCCTCCCGAAGTAAATTTATCATTGCATTCAGTTTATCATGCTCCCCATGCTTTTTCAATTACAAGCTATCCTCTTGGGGGGCACATTGATTTCCCCCCTGTTTCCTGCTATAATAAATTGTTATAAATCTCTGTCCACACTCAAAAAGGAGCATTTATGGAAGCGATTCAAAGTTTGCTTTCCCAATTGCAGGAAGCACTTTCAAAAATCAATATCGCAGCCAGCGGCGGCATCCTCAACTCGATTCTCCCCTACCTTTCCTGGGCAGTTCGCCTCTTACTTATTCTGCTTGCCCTTCGGATTTTGACACGCTGTTGCCGCTCTCTTTTCGGCATTAAACCCGAAAAAGAAGTATGGGGTTTTCTCAGCATGTCTAACGGCGCCCGTTTAGAACTGAACCACTGGGAAAATCTGATCGGCCGCGCCCGCCATGCAGATGTGCGGCTGAATCTTCCCACCATCTCCCGTGACCATGCCGCTCTGATCCGCAACGACAAAGCCATCTGGCACATCCACCCGCTGCAGGCCAGAAGTAACGTTCGACTCAACGAGGAATTAATCTACGCCCCCACCCAGTTGCAGCCGGGTGACATCATTTCTCTTGCAGGTATTGACCTTCACTTCTTCCCCGCTTCCAGCGACGAAGAACATGCACAAGCCCAAAAGCGCACGCGCCCGGGCCGCCACATTCTGCAGGGCCGCACATTGCGCTATCTTTCCGCTTTTCAGCTTTTCCTTATCATCGAATTCTTTTTTGACGGCGCACCCGCAGAAACCCTCTTGCCTCTGATCATTTCTCTGGCAGCACTCTGTGGTCTTATGTGGGGTCTTTTCGCCATTTATCGTATGTTTTCCCGCACAGCATTCGAAGTGGAAACTTTGGCATTCTATCTTACTTCTATCTGCTTCTCCGTTACCGCCGCTTATGCACCTTCCACTTTATATAAGCAGCTTTTGGCTGTAATCATTGGTCTCTTCCTTTTCCTCTGCATTTCCTTCGGCCTTCGCAACATCACCGCCGCAGTTAAACTGCGCTGGCCCGTAACGATTGCCGCCAGCAGTCTTCTGGCCTTCAATGTACTTCTGGGCCAGCGGATCTTCGGTGCAAAGAACTGGGTTTCCATTGGTCCCATTTCTTTCCAGCCCTCGGAACTTGTAAAAATTGCATTTGTTTTGGCTGGCGCCGCCACGCTGGACCGTCTCTTTGCCAAGCGAAATCTGATTTTTACTGCGCTGTTCTCTGCTTACTGTGTAGGCTGCCTTGCCCTCATGAGCGACTTTGGCACAGCGCTGATTTTCTTTGTCGCCTTTTTGTGCATCGCATTCCTTCGCTCCGGCGATCTCCCCTCCATAGCTATGCTGCTGGCTGCAGCAGGTGCCGGCGGCGGTATGATTCTGCGCTTCAAACCATACATCGCAAATCGTTTTGCCGTATGGGGGCATGTGTGGGAGAATGCGCAGACCACCGGCTATCAGCAAACCCGCACCATGTCCGCCATCGCAGGCGGCGGTCTTTTCGGTGTAGGCCCTGAAAAAAGCTGGCTTAAAACCATCGGCGCTGCCAATACAGACCTTGTTTTCGGCGTAGTCAGTGAGCAGCTGGGCCTGCTGTTGGCCCTTACTATGATCGCAGTTCTTTTGATTCTGGCGCTCTTCACCGTTCGTTCTTCGGCGCAGGCGCGTTCCGGTTTTTATTCCATCACTTCCTGCTCCGCTATTGCCATGCTGGTCTTTCAGGCCACGCTGAATGTGTTCGGTTCCCTGGATTTGCTGCCGCTCACAGGCGTCACCTTCCCCTTCGTTTCCACAGGTGGCTCTTCCATGATGTCCTGTTGGGCTATGCTTGCTTATATCAAAGCCGCTGACACCCGCCAAAATGCCGGTTTTTCCCTCAAGCTCCCCCACAGCAAAAAAGCAAAAGTCACCGCTCCTCCCCCTGCGGAAATCAGCGTTGATCTTTTCCGAGAGGAGGATGATTTCTTTTGAAACAAGTAAAAAACCGTGCAGCTTTTGTTTTAGTTCTCACCCTTCTTCTCTTTGGCGGAACTGTACTTTTCTGTATTCGTTATGTAACACAGGGTGATTCCTGGGCAGCGTTTTCTGCAAATCAGCACGCTTATGAAAACGGCATTCTCTCTTCCGGCGCTATTTATGACAGAAGCGGTGTTCTCCTTTTTGATACTTCCTCTTCGTCTTATCATGAAGATTCCCTGATCCGCAAGTCAACGCTTCATGCAGTTGGTGACCGCGAAAAGAATATTGCCACTTCCGCTCTTTCGGCATTTTCCCGTTATCTGGCAGGCTTTTCTCCCATCACCGGCACCACCACCGACGGCCACAATCTTTATCTCAGCATTGATTCCCAGCTTAATGCCAAGGCATATAAGCTGCTGGATGGCCGCAAGGGAACCGTTGGTATTTACAACTATAAAACCGGCGAAATAGTCTGCATGGTCAGCACCCCCGCTTTTGACCCTGCCGATCCCCCGGTGATCAAAGAAGGTTCCACCAAATACGAAGGTGTGTATCTCAACCGCCTGCTTTCCTCCACCTTTACTCCCGGATCGATTTTTAAAATCGTGACAACCGCTGCAGCCATCGAAAAGATAGACGATCTTTTTACCCGCTCTTTCTCCTGTAACGGCAGTATTGCCATCGGAAACGATGTCATCACCTGCCCCCGTTCTCACGGCGAAATGGATATCTATGGTGCATTCGCCAATTCCTGCAACGGTGTTTATGCTCAGCTGGCAGTAGAACTGGGAGGTGAAGTTCTGGCTGAATACACAGAAAAATGCGGGCTTCTCTCTTCGTATAAAGTCAGCGGTATCTCTACTGCAGCAGGCTCGTTTGAAATTGCTGAAGGAAATGATCTGGGCTGGTCCGGTGTAGGCCAGTATCACGATGCGGTAAACCCTTGCAGCATGATGGTTTTCATGGGCACTGTGGCAAATGGCGGCTCGGCTAAACTCCCCGTTTTAATCCAGAAGGAAACCGCAGCTTTAGGCCTTCCTGCCGGAACGCACCGTGCAAGTTCTGTCTCCTGCGATCTTTCTTCCAAAACCTGCGATCTCCTTGTAGAAATGATGGCAAACAATGTTTCCACCCAGTACGGGCAGGAAAATTTCGGCGACCTTTTGATTTGCGCCAAATCCGGCACTGCAGAAGTCGCCTCAAACGCCTCCCCCCATTCCTGGTTCACCGGTTTTTTGAATGATCCGCAAAACCCCTATTCGTTTGTGGTCTTGGTGGAAAATGGTGGCTCCGGCTCCAAGGTTGCCGGCTCTATTGCCTCCTCCTTGCTGCAAATGCTGACAACAGCTGAATAAAAAAAGCCGTTCCTCATAAGAGGAACGGCTTTTTATTTTACATCCAAAGAGCAAAGAACCGAAGGAATTTTTCAGCCACTTTTCGGCTTCCCTTCCGTTTTTCCCACTCTTCCAAAGTAATCCGGCGGCTTACTTCCATGATATTATCCATATCTTCAAAGAGATACTCCACCACAGGAGAATCGTATACCATCACGCCACATTCATAGTGCAACTGGAAAGAACGGTAGTCCATATTCACCGAACCGATCAGCGCAGCCTCGCGATCCACCATCACACTCTTGCCGTGAAGGAATCCCGGGCTATACTCATAAATTTTCACACCGTGACGCAGCAGTTCTCCGTAATAAGATTCTGCCACAAGGTAGGTATATTTATGATCGGGAATCGCAGGCAGCATCAAGCGCACATCCACACCGCCGTCTGCCGCTGTGCAAAGGGCCTGCAGCATAGAATCCTCAATGGCAAAATAGGGTGTTGTAATATACAAAAACCGTTTTGCAGAGGAAATCAGCTGCATATAGATCTCTTCCGATACCCGCGCATCCGGATTATCCGGCCCATCGGTAAAGACCTGATAAAATCCCTCGCCGCAGCGCACACCCTGAGAGCAGTAATAATCGTGCTCATTTTGCATACTGCCACCATTATTTTCCCACATTTCAATAAAACGGGAAGTAAATCCCCACACAGCTTCACCTTCCAGGCAGATACCACTGTCTTTCCAGTGACCGAAACGTTCGATAATATTGGCATATTCGTCGGCAATATTTACACCGCCTGTATAAGCGGCCACACCGTCGATCACAGCAATTTTTCTATGGTCACGATAGTTGAATTTCAGTCGGTTCACATACTGATGCACCGGATTAAAGGCCAGCACTTCCACCCCTGCATTCTGCAGTTCCTGAAGGGTCGTGTCGGAAAAACGAAAAATATTACCAAAATCGTCGAAGAGAATTTTCACTTCCACGCCATGAGCAGCCCGCTCTTTCATCACCTGCAGCATCTGGTTCCAAACTTTACCTTCAGCCACAATAAAATACTCAAGAAAAATATAATGCTCAGCCTTCCCCATTCTCTCAATCAAATCCCAGAGATAGGCTGCACCATCGGAAAAATATCTGGCATCCGTATTTTCCCAAAGCATAAAATCATTTTTATAACAAAATTTCGCCAACCGTTCCCAGGATGGCAACTTTTTGCCCAGTTTTACGATAGCGTCTTCACTACGCATGCGAGAACTTTTGCGTTCTTTAATAGCTGTTCCAGATTTTTTCGTACCGCTTTTTTCCATGCTGTCTCCCCAAAGGGAATAGAGGATCAATCCTACTACGGGCGCTGCCATGATCAGCAAAATCCAACTGAACTTATAAGTAGGACATCGCTTTTTGAAAAAAATCTTCATAGCACAAGCCAGTGCCAAAATGCGTAGCGCCGTATAAAGAAATGCAGTATTGGCCTGTAAAAAGGCAGATATTGCCAAAATCAGCAAAATATTCATAATAAAGAGAAGCAGTGCAAGCAGTATCCGCAGCGATGCGGAAATTCGCCGTTCTGTTCTTTGCTGTTTCATTTCTCTGCTCATACCCATCTCCTTTTCACACAAACCGGTAGTTTCTTCCTTTTTATCCATCTTACCCTGTTAGGGAAGAAAAAACAATCCGTCCTCTCTAAAATTCAAAAAACGTTAAAAAAAGACTTCAGGCTTTGGCCTGAAGTCTTTTTATCAACTGTTTTTCTGCAGAAGCTCCTGCTGGATGGTCCAAAGTTTTTCCGAAAGGTCCACATAGTATTCGTGGGGGTTATCAAAACGTTTAACTTCATCCCACAAAGTATTCACCTGCTGAGCGCAGTAATCGCGGATCTCCTGCAAAGAGGGGGACTCATATACTTTCTTACCATTAAGGAAAACAGGAACCAACAGAGGCTTTGCGGTAAAATTATAAACCGTCTTTTTCTTCCAGGTAGCAAAGGGATCGAAAATTGCCAAATCGCCGCTGTCATCCACTTCTTCATCGTGCAGCGTCATATAGTCGGCGATGGCCTTTCCGGTATCGTTACCATAGAAACGATAGAGCTTTTTGAAATGAGGCACAGTGATCTTGGCCACATTTTCGCTGATCTTGATCTTGGGAATAATAGTCCCTTCCTCATCTTCCACAGCTACCAGCTTGTAAACACCACCGAAAACAGGTTCACTCTTGGAAGTAATGAGACGCTCACCAACACCAAAGGCATCGATCTTGGCATCCTGGCGGAAAAGATCGCGGATCAGATACTCGTCCAAAGAGTTGGAAGCAGAGATCTTGCACTCAGTCCAACCGGCATCGTCCAGCATCTTTCTTGCTTCGCGGCTGAGATAGGCAATGTCACCGGAGTCCAGACGGATACCGCACTTGGTGATACCCAGAGGCTTCAGCACTTCGTTAAAGGCGCGGATGGCATCAGGAACACCGCTTTTCAGCGTATTATAGGTGTCTACCAACAACGTAGCATTATTGGGATAAATTTCGCAGTAAGTCTTGAAGGCTTCATACTGCGTGTCAAACATCTGCACCCATGCATGGGCCATAGTACCAACCGCAGGCACACCGTAAAGCTCATCACTAATGGTGCAGGCCGTACCGGTAGCACCGCCGATATAGGCAGCTCTTGCACCAACAATAGCCGCATCCGTACCCTGTGCGCGGCGGGAGCCAAATTCCAGAACAGCTCTGCCTTCTGCAGCACGGACAATGCGGTTCGCCTTCGTCGCGATGAGGCTCTGGTGGTTAATGGTAAGCAGCGTGAAGGTTTCGATAAGCTGCGCCTCAATGGCAGGCGCACGTACTACGATCAAGGGTTCTCTGGGGAACACCGGCGTGCCTTCCGGAACGGCATAAATATCGCCGGTAAAACGGAAGTCAGCCAGATACCGCAAAAACTCTTCGGAGAAAAGGTTTCTGCCTCTAAGGTAGGCAATATCCTCTTCATCGAAATGCAGATCCTCAATATATTCGATCAGCTGCTCAAGGCCGGCTGCAATGGCAAAGCCGCCGCCATCGGGCACTTTTCTGAAAAACACGTCAAAGTAAGTAATACGGTCCTTATAACCGTTATGGAAATAGCCGTTGCTCATGGTCAACTCGTAAAAGTCGCACAGCATGGTCATGTTCAGCTTTTCTTCCGTTCTCATTTCTCTTACCTCAAGTTGTAATATTCGGTAATCTACCTGTCTTTAGTATAGACATTACACCTGACAAATGCAATCGCTTTCGCCGTTTTCTCTTGAAGTTCCTGCATTTTTGCACTTTTTACCATCGAAAATCTCTCTTCGCTTGTACTTGCCATTCTTTTTTCCTTCCCTTATAATAAATACAACCTTTTCTTTTGAGGTTTTTCTATGAAAACTTTATGTCTTGATATTGGTTCCACTGCGCTGAAGGTCATCGCTCTCAGCGACGGAAAGCCCATTTCCCGCGGCATGCACTTTTCAAGTCCTTCCGATTCTGCTACTTTGGAAAAGTGCGCGAAGGAATATATTGCTTCTTTCTCCCTGCAGGATCTTGCCTCTGTCGCCGTAACGGGTGTTGGCGCGTCTCTGGCAGGCGACAGTCTTGTAAATCTCCCCGTCACCCGGGTGGATGAATTTGATGCCATTGCCGCAGGCGGTCTCCATCTCAGCGGTAAAGATACCGCCCTTATCGTCAGCATGGGCACAGGCACCGCCTTCCTCTATGCTGACCGTTCCACCCGCGAAGTGCGTCATCTGGGCGGCACCGGTGTTGGCGGCGGCACCCTCCGCGGTCTTTGCCGCCACTTGGCAGGAACTTCCGATTTCTTTGAAATTCAAGCCCTGGCCTCGCAAGGAAGCTACACCGCCGTGGATCTTACGATAGGCGATGTTTCCCCCACTGCCATCGATACCCTGAATGCCGAGCTTACCGCTGCCAATTTCGCAAAACTTACCGGCAATGTTTCTCCCGCCGATCTCGCTGCCGGTGCAGTTAATATGGTGCTGCAAAGTATTGGTTCCATGGCTGTATTTCTTGCCTCCGCCTGCTCTACCCAAGAAATCGTTCTCATCGGCTCTTTGGCATCTATCCACCAGGCAAAACCCGCCTACGATTTTTTCAACCGCATGTACGATATTCATTTTACCATTGCCGATGATCCCATTTTTGCCTGCGCCATCGGCGCAGGGCTCTGCGCGAAATAAGAAAAAGCCGCTGCGTTTGCAGCGGCTCTTTTTTATTTACTCCAGATGGCGTATTCTCCCGCCATTTTCTTAATTTCTTCCCAGTGGTCTTTTGCGCAGTTGTCATAAATGCCAACCACGTAAAATCCCGCTTTGCTGGCAGTAAGAGCCGCAAAGTAAGAATCTTCATAAACGGCAACATCTTCCGCTTTTTCAGCGCCCAGCTTTTCTGCAGCCACATAATAAACCGTGGGCTTATTCTTCCCTTCACCCACATCCTCGCAGGAGAGCACGAATCCAAAATAATCCAGGATCCCCAGCTTTTCAAGGCAAAGGCGCATCAGTTCAGGTTTGGTAGCCGAAGCCACACACATCTTCACCCCGCGAAGGCGCAGTTCTTCCAGGTATTCTTTCACGCCGTTTTTCAACCCAATATGCTGCAGATAATGCTGCTCCATAAGACCGTTCATCTTGGCAATCATCTCTTCTACGGTAATGTCCAGACAAAAACGGTCAATCATGTAAGCCGTAGACTCCTGCAGCATCTTGGGACGGATGGCGTCCATTGCTTCTGTCAGATCCTCCCGGATGCCGACAGATTCCAGATACTCTCTGAAAATCCCATCCCAATAAGGCATAGAATCCACCAAAGTGCCATCCATATCAAAAATTGCAAATTTTTTATCCATAAAGAGTTTCCTCACAAGAGAAAAAGCCGGCAGTTTCCTGCCGGCTTTTTTAACTGATAAGACGATTAATCTTCTTCGTCGTTTGCCAGATCACTGAGGTCAAATTCCAGCTTTTCGCCGCAGTTGGGGCAAATTACCTGACCTTCTTCCAGAACGGTATCATCGAAGTAGATCTTTTCTTCACAGGTGGGGCAAGTGGTTTCGAAGCATTCCTCTTCTTCGTCATCCTCGTCCTCATCGTCTTCTTCATCAAGATACTCGTACATGAAATCTTCCACATCGGACAGATCATCGCTGACAGCATCCAGACCTTCTTCCAGATCAGCCTGTTCTTCCACGATCTCTTCCAGTTCCTCGGCGATTTCGCCCAGTACATCTACGATAGCGGCAAGCAGCTTGCCTTCCTTGGTTTCGGTATCCAGAGCCAGACCTTCAGCCAGGCCTTCCAGATATGCAACCTTTTCAGAGATACTCATGATACTTTCTCCTTTCAAAAGTGAAATGTCAAAAATCAAATTAGCCCTTAGCGCGGCTCATGTATTCACCGGTACGGGTGTCAACGGTGATCTTGTCGCCGATGTTGATGAACAGGGGAACGCGAACTTCAGCGCCGGTTTCAACGGTAGCGGGCTTCAGGGTGTTGGTAGCGGTGTTGCCAGCCAGACCGGGTTCGGTTTCGGTGATTTCCAGATCCATGAAGTTGGGAACTTCCAGGCCGAAAACGTTGCCCTTATAGGACAGAACCTTGCACATGGTGTTTTCCTTCACGAAACGGAAGCCATCACCCAGCATGTCGGGGCTCAGGGGAACCATATCATAGGTTTCCTGGTCCATGAAGAAGTACAGATCGCCGTCGGAATAGCTGTATTCCATATCCTTGCGTTCAACGAAAGCTTCTTCGAACTTAGCGGTGGGGTTGAAAGAAGTTTCGGTAACAGCACCGGTGATAACGTTTCTCATCTTGGTGCGAACGAATGCAGCACCCTTACCGGGCTTAACATGCTGGAATTCAACAACCTGCATTACCTTGCCGTCCATTTCAAAAGTCTTACCGTTTCTGAAATCACCAGCAGTAATAGTAGCCATAATATTCTCCTCCAAATTTACAGGGCCGCAGCAGCGCCGCTATACCCATAGTTTATAATTTCAGCTCAAAAATAGCCGATAATATTTTATCCCATATTTTGTGTGATTGCAAGCCTTTTCTATCTTTCTCTTGAGAAAATAGACCCATTTTACTATTTTGCTTTCCGTTTTGCTCTGCAATCGTTACGGCAAATGCACTTAAAGGGTTCCTGCAGAATATAAAGCACCTTCTGCCATACCGTTACCGCGCCTCCCCGGGGCTCTACCAACAACATCAGCATGCCGCAGCGTCTGGCCCCCAGCGTATCTGTCAGGAGTTTATCGCCCAGCATGGCTGCTTCATCAACGTTAATCCCACTTTTTTCGCAGGCTTTGAGATAACCTTTTTTGGAAGGCTTTCCTGCATGCCCTACAAAAGGAATGCCCAGTTCTGCGCAAAAATCCACCACACGCTGGCCGGAGCGGTTGTTGGAAAGCACCATCACCTGCACGCCGCTTTGCTCCAAAGCACGCAGCCAGGCCAACACCGCTTCATCAGGATGGCGAACAGATTTAGGTGCAAGGGTAAAATCAAGGTCCGTCAACAGCAGTTTGATCCCATGTTCACGCAAAAAATCAGGCGTGATATTCTCATATCTGTCAAACACATAATGGGGTACCAAGGATCCTATCATAACTTGCTCCTCTGAAAAATATACTTTTCAATATGGTTTCATTATATCAGCCACCACCATGATTCACAAGGGGGGAACGCTATGATTTATCTTTGTGCAGCACCGCAGGAATTGCCTTCTGCCCGCCGAGCTTTTTCGCATATTGCGCATGCAGCCTGTCATATCAGCTCAAACGGCCGTCTGCGCACTTCCCTCTCCTCTCCTTGCGCAAAGGAAGATCTGCTGCTTCTGACCTCCGAAGAACACTGCACTTTCCCCGATCCCACAGCTCTTTGCCGTACACTCCGGGAGCTGTGCTCTCAATTTGGTCTGCAAAATATCGCCGCCGATTTCCCGTCACCTGTAACAGCGGAAAAACTCCGTTTTCTTTCCCTTCTCAGCAAGGAATTTACCGTATCCGGGAACCGCCTTTGGATTCCGGAAGAATTTGCTTCTGCTTCTCCTGCATCCGGCATCGTGGTCTGCACTGCCATGTCCGGTGGAATTTTTACAAAGCGGTTAGAAGAAGCTGTAAACCGCTTTGGCCGCGATCGCATAGCACTGGATATACAACGCTTGATGATGGTTTTTCCCATCCCTTCCCCCACCGGGACCGGAACATCCCTGTCTCAACCGGAATTCAAAAAGCTGTTTCTTTCCCAGCGCCCCGCTGTGTTCTTTTCCCGGGAACTCTGCACCAAATATTTCACTTACCGACATAACGGGCAACTGCACCTTATTCTTTTTGATGACATCTCCACCCTATTGGAAAAAATCCGCATCGGCAGGCAAATGGGTGTCTCTCACTTTTTCCTTTCCTATCCTGAGATCACAGATATCCTTGGTGCATTGAGTCTTGCCATAAACAAAGAAAAAACCCTGTGACTAAGTCACAGGGTTTTTTGCGTTCAATTAATAGAAGCGCTTATTTCTGTTCTTGCGAGCAGCTTCGGACTTCTTGCGACGCTTAACGCTGGGGCTTTCGTAGCACTCTCTCTTGCGAACTTCTGCTACAATGCCGGCCTTAGCGCAGCTTCTCTTGAAACGCTTCAGTGCGCTATCCAGAGATTCGCCTTCCTTAACATGTACTTCGGACATCTATATTTCCCTCCCTCCGATATGCCCGGCTAAATCCAGGGCACTCATTAAGAGCCATAAAACATGACTTTAACAGATAGCATTATACAAAGAGAAAGCCACCTTGTCAAGCATATTTCTGCAATATTTTTACGGAACAAGGGAATTTTCTTCTGTACTTACTTTGCGGGCTTTGCGATGAGGTTCACCAGCTTGTTCTTAACCAGAATGGTCTTGAAGATCTGCATACCTTCCACAGCCTTGGCAACGCGTTCCTGTTCCATAGCAGCAGCTACTACAACGTCTTCCGCGCTGTCTACGGGTACGCTGACGGTACCACGGAGCTTACCGTTAACCTGAACAGCCATTTCAACGGTGGAGTCAATGGTCTTGGCTTCGTCATACTTGGGCCAATCCATTTCCATAGCCATCTTGCCGTTCTTGGCAGCATAGCCGGTGAGTTCCCACATTTCTTCCACCATGTGAGGTGCGAAGGGGCTGAGCATCAGCATCAGCATTTCCAGATCACCGCGGGAAAGGCCATTTGCATAGAACTCGTTGACCATGCTCATAAGAGCTGCGATAGCAGTGTTGAGCTTCAGGTTGTCGATATCTTCAGTAACCTTCTTGATGGTCTTGTGGATGATGCTTTCGTTCTTAGCGGAAACTGCATCGTCATCCGTTGCGATATCCTTCAGACTCCAGCAGCGATCCAGGAAGCGCTTGGAACCCTTAACAGCTTCGTTGGACCAGGAAACAGCCTTTTCGAAGTCGCCGATGAACATGATGTGCAGACGCATGGTATCAGCACCGTACTGATCGATGATATCGTTGGGGTTAACAACGTTACCGCGGGACTTACTCATCTTTTCGCCGCCTTCGCCCAGGATCATACCGTGGCTGGTGCGCTTGAAGTAAGGTTCCTTGGTGGGAACAACGCCGATATCATAGAGGAACTTGTGCCAGAAACGGGAATAGAGCAGGTGCAGCGTGGTGTGTTCCATACCGCCGTTGTACCAGTCTACAGGACCCCAATAGTTAACAGCTTCCTTGCTTACCAGTTCCTTTTCGTTAAGGGGATCCATATAGCGCAGGAAGTACCAGGAGGAGCCAGCCCACTGAGGCATGGTGTCGGTTTCACGCTTAGCAGCGCCGCCGCACTTGGGGCAAGTGGTGTTGACCCAATCGGTCATCTTGGAGATGGGGCTTTCGCCGTCATCGGTGGGTTCATAGTTTTCAACCTGAGGCAGAACCAGAGGCAGATCCTTTTCATCCATGGGTACCCAGCCGCACTTGTCGCAGTGGATCATGGGAATGGGTTCGCCCCAGTAACGCTGGCGGGAGAAGACCCAGTCACGGAGCTTATAGTTGGTCTTGGGACGGCCGAAGCCCTTTTCGGTAACGTAATCCTTCATTGCGGGGATCGCTTCGCGAACGGTCATGCCATCCAGGAAGCCGGAGTTGACCATGATGCCGGTATCATCCTTCAGGGTGAAAGCTTCCTTGGTGATGTCGCCGCCCTTAACTACTTCGATGATGGGCAGACCGAACTTGGTAGCGAAGTCCCAGTCACGCTGGTCGTGGCCGGGAACGCCCATTACGATACCGGTACCGTAGGTGATGAGAACGTAGTCAGAAACGAAGATGGGGATCTGCTTACCGTTAGCGGGGTTGATACCTTCAATCCCCTGCAGACGAACACCGCTCTTATCCTTGGCAAGATCAGTACGTTCCAGATCGGACTTGCGGGATGCTTCGTGGATATAAGCTTCCACTTCTGCCCAGTTTTCGATCTGATCCTTCCACTTCTTCAGATACTCATGTTCGGGAGAGAGAACCATGTAGGTCACACCGAAGAGAGTATCGCAGCGGGTAGTATAAACGGTGAGCTTTTCGCCGTTGGTAGCGGTGAAGTCAACTTCAGTACCGGTGGACTTGCCGATCCAGTTCTTCTGCTGGGTCTTCACGCGTTCGATATAGTCCACTTCATCAAGATCGTTGATGAGGCGTTCAGCATACTTGGTGATGGCCAACATCCACTGGCTCTTTTCCTTGCGGACAACAGCGCTGCCGCAGCGTTCGCAAACACCGTCAACAACTTCTTCGTTAGCCAGAACGCACTTGCAGCTGGTGCACCAGTTTACAGGCATGGTGCTCTTGTAAGCAAGGCCGTGCTTGTACATCTGCAGGAAGATCCACTGAGTCCACTTGTAGTAGTCAGGATCGGTGGTATCCACGCAGCGGTCCCAGTCAAAACCGTAACCCAGCATCTTCAGCTGAGAGGTGAAGTTTTCAATGTTCTTCTTGGTTACGATAGCGGGATGGATGTGGTTCTTGATAGCATAGTTTTCCGTAGGAAGACCGAAGGCGTCAAAACCGATGGGGTTGAGAACGTTGTAGCCTTCCATTCTCTTCTTACGGGTAATAATGTCCATTGCAGTGAAAGGACGGGGATGACCTACGTGCAGACCCTGACCGGAAGGATAAGGGAACTCGATGAGGCCATAAAACTTGGGCTTGTCACCGGAAGTAACAGCAGCATAGGGCTTGCTTTCTTCCCACTTTGCCTGCCACTTCTTTTCAATGGCTGTAAAATCGTACTTCATTGGATGTCTCCTTTTATCTCAATGATTTCTCAAAATACAAAAAAATAAAACGCCCCCAACCAAACGGTCAGGGGCGTTAAAACGCGTTACCACCCTGATTCAGCCGACAGTTACCTGCCGACCCTCAGTGACTTAAAAGTCAACCGTCGATAACGGAACGACCCGATCCGCCCTACTTTTCATTCAGGCAAATGACTCCGGAACCAGTATCACAGAACTTTCCCACCGGCTTACACCCACCGCCGGCTCTCTGAAGGCGAAGGTTTCTGCTTTTCTTTCCTTCACAGTCGATAACGAATCTATTTTATCCGTTTAATACGCGTTTGTCAAGCCTCAGGTACCAGCACATCGCTGAGATCCAGTTCCACGCCGTCCTGCCAGAGACGTTCGAGAGAATAGAATTCTCTTGCTTCGGCATTGAACACGTGAACAGCAACACAGCCGTAGTCCAGCAGCACCCAGGTGCCGCCGCGGTAACCTTCGCGGTGCAGGGGTTCTTCACCTGCTTCGGTCAGCTTCTTTTCCACTTCGTCGCAAAGAGCATTGATCTGGGTGTTAGAGCCACCGGAGCAGATTACAAAATAGTCTGCAAGCGTGGTGAGCGCATCGATCTGAAGCACCTTGATATCTCTGCCCTTCTTAGCATCCAGCGCCTTGGCTGCGATAATAGCAATTTCTCTGGGTTCCATAGTTTTCTTCCTTTCTTATCATCACGCGGCAGGCGCATCGGGCTCTGCCGGAACTTGGGGATCTGCAGGTTCAACATTGTCAGGTTCAGCGGGAACGGAAGGTTCCTGCACTTCACCATCTTCCGGATCGATGGTTTCTTCACCCACATCAGGTGCGTCGGGATTTTCCGGATCCACCAATGCAGGAGCATCAGGATTTTCCGGATCTTCTTCCAGACCTTCTCCCTCTTCCGGTGTTTCAGCATCGTCAGACGGCCTATAGCCACCGGCAGGCATACCCTGGCTGGCCTTAGAGTCCAGCACAACACCGCTGGTAGAACTGAGTGTACCGTCCGAATTCACGCTCATAATATCCAGCATATCGCGGGTAATAGGCGTATCATAAGGGTTAAAATACGTATTAATCATTTCCAGAGCTTCCTCAGTGTTAATGGTCACATAAGAAAGATTCTGGCCCATGCTTCGGCTCCATGCATAGGCACTGTAATTTCCGGGCAGCGTCATAAAGTTGACGTTCTCCATATCCAGACCCATGGCTTTTTCACCAAACCAAAGCATTTCACCCGAAGTAAGATCGCTGTCCACATAGTCATTGAAAATTCGGATATAAGAGCTGATCTTTGACCAGTTTTCCAGCGCAAGGCACTGCTTAATCAGCGCTTTCAAAAAATCCTGCTGCACGCCGATACGGCCGATATCACCGGAGGCATAGCGGCGGAAACGAACAAGACCCATGGCATTCTGACCGTCCAGCACCTGCTCACCGGCTTTCAGGTCAATCACCAGATCCTGGTAAGGATCTTTATATCGCATATCCTGCGGCACGTTAAATTTCACGCCGCCGATCTCATCCACCAGAACCACAAAAGCTTCCAAATCGATTTCCACATAGAAGTCAGGCTCAAAACCGGTGATACCTTTGATCTGTTCTTTCAACCCGTCAATACCTCTCTGGTTATAGACGGAATTGATCTTTTTCACATCCCAAGGCAGGTTCACCATGGTGTCACGGGGAATGCTCATGACGCTCAGTGCCTGATTCACCGTGTCATAGGTGGCTACCATAATGGTATCTGTATTTTCTGCAGCCTTGTCCACACCCAAAAGGAGGAAGGTGTAACTTCCTTCATTGCGCGGGGTCATTTCGCCATCCCCTTTATCATTGCCCGGTCCCTTCATATCAGGTCGGCGCACAATGAAGCCATGCACCAGCAGCACCAACGCAATTACACCTGCAACCACGCCAAGGCCAATCAATCGTCTGCGACGGCGCTGCACAGGATCCATTGCTTTTTTCTGCAGACGGCGAGCCCGCTTCTGCGCTTTCTTGCGCACGAGTTTCTCAGCTTCACCTTCCCGTTTGCCTCTATATCTACTCATGGTATGTTCCTTTCAAATACTCCAGCGCCTCCATTGTCTTGGAATGGATCGGCGTACCATAACCGTTCATTTCTTCTACTGTCATTGAAAGTCCCATCATAAGACCTGCATCCATATCGCGGTACACGGTCTCTCTAAGGGCATCCACACCCGGGAATTTTCTATTGGGTTCTATATAATCTGCAAGGTAAATTACTTTTTCCAGCGGTGTCATATCCGCCTTGCCGGTAGTGTGCCACAAAATCGCTTCGTATACTTCGCTTTTCACGCCGAAAAGATCTCTTGCCACAGCCGCACCGGTTTTGGCATGGAGCAGCTTCAAAGTGACCTGCTCCAGCTCATCCAGTTCAAGACCGTAAAGCTCACAAAGGCCAAGCTGTTCATCCATATCCAGCTTCTTGGTGCAGTCGTGCAGCAACGCTGCCACGCGGGCATCCGTTTCATCCACACCGTACATCTTGGCAAGACGCACAGCTTCTTCCTCCGTGCCCATTACATGGCGCACGCGCTTGGCTTTCAAAAAGCTCATGGATACCGCCCGAAGATCTTCAAAAGAGAGATCCTTCATGTCTGCATGGGTTCCATAAATTCCCGTGCGCAGAATGTATCCATACACCGCACCATCAAGATACTCTCTTCCGCTCCCCTTAGCAAGGCTTTCCCGCAGCTGGCTGGAAGAAATCTCTACAATTTCGGGAAGATCCAGCACCGTCACCTTCGCGCCTTCGTACTGTGTCTCCACCACATCTTTCGCCGCAAAAAGCGCCGCTTTATCTTCTGCCCCGCGGGCAAAAGAACAGATCTGCGCCAGCGCCGCAACAGTCTGCGGTTCGTGCCACTCGGTAAAAGTGGTGAGCATGTCCGTTCCCATAAAGAGGACCAGCTCATCATCGGGATGATCTTCTTTCCAGATGGTCAGCGTATCAGAAGTAAAGCTCTTCCCTTCCCGATTGATCTCCATATCGGAAACCACTACAGGAATCCCCGTTTCCAGCTGCACTCTTTCCGCAGCAAGGCGGGTCATCGCCAGACGGTGGCAGCTTTCAGGGCTGTCCTGCGCCATGGCCTTGTGGGGCGGGATCCCCGCAGGGATCAGCACCAGCTGCTCCAGCCCCAGTTCTTTTGCGGCAAAAGCGGCTGCCTGCATATGTCCCAGATGGATGGGGTTGAAGGTTCCGCCGTAAATACCGGTTTTCAATGTAATCGCCTCGATTTTACTTTTTCTTTTTGGTTTTTACCAGTTCGATCTTACGCTTGAGAATATTGGTCTGCATGCGGTAAAGCACAAACTTGCTGCCGATAACCTGCACCACTTCGCTGCGGGTATTGGCTGCCAGTTCTTCCGCAGCTTCCCGAGCGGAAAGCAGGGAATTGTCAAGAACTTTACCTTTAACAATTTCTCTAGCTTCCAAAGCATCACTGGTCTGCTTGATGAGATTTTCGCCAATGCCATCCTTACCTACCATAATAATGGTATCAATGCTGTTGGCGATGCCGCGCAGCTGGGCGCGCTGTTTGCTGGTTAAACTCATAATTTTATTCCTTTTCCAAATATTCCTTGAGCTTCAGTTCAAAGCTCTTCAAAGCCTTTCCTCTGTGGGAAATGGCATTCTTTTCTTCACTGGTGATCTGGGAAAAAGTCTTTCCGAGATCGGGCACAAAAAAGATAGGGTCATAGCCGAAACCGCCTTCACCCATGGGAGCAAAAGCGATGGTGCCGTGGCACTCGCCTTCCGCTTCCACTTTATCCCCGTTGGGGAAAACGCAGACAACGGAAGAATGGAAATGAGCTGCGCGGGTAGTAGCGCCGCGCATATTGTTCAAAAGCAGAGTGCAGCGCTCAGCATCACTGCTGCAGCCGCCGTAACGGGCAGAATACACACCGGGGCCGCCGCCCAGCGCGTCTACACAAAGGCCGGAGTCATCTGCAATAGCGGGAAGACCGGAAGCCTCCATCACAGCCGTTGCCTTCAGCGCAGCGTTTTCAGAAAAAGTAGTTCCCGTCTCCTCCACATCCACGCAAAGGCCCAGATCGGACTGCAGCACTACTTCCACGCCCAATGCGCCGAGAATGCGGGTCATTTCCGCAAGCTTGCCCTTATTCTGAGATGCCAATACAAACTTCATATTGTTCTCCTTACTTGAGCGATCCAACGATCTCACGCTGCAGCTTCACAAGCTCTGCGTTGCCCTTGGCGCAAAGTTCCACCAGCGCCTGCTGCTCTTTCACAGTGTAAGCGCGGCCTTCGCCCGTGCCCTGCAGTTCGATAATCTCGCCCAATTCATTCATCACGCAGTTAAGATCCACTTCTGCACGGCTGTCTTCAGCATAGCAAAGATCCAACAGCAGATCTTCCTTTACGATGCCGGCAGAAATGCCGGAAACAAAGTGCTTGATGGGCATGCGGCCCAGAACGCCGTCTTCCACCAGCTTTTTGCAGGCAAGAGCCATAGCAATAAAGCCACCGGTAACGGATGCGGTGCGGGTACCACCGTCACCCTGCAAAACGTCGCAGTCAATGGTGATGGTGCGCTCGCCCAGAAGTTCCATATCCATGGCAGCGCGCAGAGAGCGACCCACAAGGCGCTGGATCTCGGCGCTTCTCGCGCTGAGCTTCAGCTTGGATACATCGCGCTTGCTGCGCTCGCGGTTAGCGCGGGGCAGCATGGAATATTCTGCCGTTACCCAGCCGCAGCCTTCTGCCACATGAGGGGGAACGCGATCTTCCACGGAAGCCACGCAAAGCACCTTGGTATCACCGCATTCGATGAGGCAGCTGCCTTCCGCGAAGCGGATATAATCGGTGGTGATTTTAATGGGACGCAATTCGTTCCATTTTCTGCCGTCTACTCGTGCCATAATTTTCTCCTTTATTTACAGCAATGCATCCACATATTCCTTGGCATCGAAGGGCTGCAGATCATCAGCCCCTTCACCCAGACCCACAAACTTCACAGGCACACCCAGTTCCTGCGCGATAGCCACGCAGATACCGCCCTTGGCGGTGCCGTCCAGCTTGGTGAGGACGATGCCCGTAAGACCTGCGGTCTCCTTAAACTGCTTTGCCTGGATCAGACCGTTCTGACCGGTGGTAGCATCCAGCACAAGGAGAGTCTCCTTGGCAGCGTCAGGAGTTTCACGGTCAATGATCTTGCGGAGCTTGGCAAGCTCGCTCATCAGGTTTGCCTTGTTGTGCAGGCGGCCTGCGGTATCGCAGATCACCACGTCACAATCTCTTGCCTTGGCAGCCTGCAGCGCATCAAAGAGCACCGCACCGGGATCTGCACCTTCATGCTGGCGCACGATCTCCACACCTGCCCGCTGAGACCAGATTTCCAGCTGGTCAGCAGCTGCCGCACGGAAAGTATCGGCTGCGCAAAGCAGCACCTTCTTCCCTTCTTCACGGAAGCGCTTGGCCATTTTGCCGATGGAAGTGGTCTTGCCCACACCGTTTACACCGATGACCAGCACTACGCTGGGCTTGGTGGAAAGATCCAGTTCCGTGGTGCCCACATTGAGCTTTTCAATGAGGATCTCTTTGAGAACGCCGCGCACATCGTCGCCCTTCTGCAGACGCTGCTTGTAGACCCGCTGGCGCAGTTCTTCCACCGCGTCCATAGCAGGCTGCATGCCAAGGTCTGCCAGAATCAGTTTTTCTTCCAGTTCCTCGTAGAAATCTTCATCCACGGTGTCCCAGACGGTGGCTTCATACCACAGTTTTTTAATTTTGCTGAAAAGTCCCATAGTTACGATCCTTTTGCTTTATTTGATGTTCAGTTCTTTGGACATATCGTTGAGATTGATGGTCAGCATCTTGGAAACGCCCCGTTCCTGCATGGTCACGCCGTAAAGCACGTCGGCTTCTTCCATGGTGCCGCGGCGGTGAGTGATAACGATAAACTGGGTCTTGCCTGCAATGCGGCGCATGTACTTTGCGTAGCGCACTACATTGGCTTCGTCCAATGCTGCTTCGATTTCGTCCATCACGCAGAAAGGCGTGGGATGCACCTTGAGGATGGAGAAATACAGCGCGATAGCCACAAAGGCCTTTTCGCCGCCGGAAAGCAGCGTAATGGTCTTGAGGGTCTTTCCGGGAGGCTGCACCTTGATCTCGATGCCGCAGTTGAGAATATCGTTTTCGTCTTCCAGTTCCAGCTGGGCCTTGCCGCCGCCAAAGAGTTCCAGGAAGGTCTCCTGGAAGCTTTCGTTCAGCAGCTTGAACTGCTGGGAGAAGATCGCCGTCATCTCGCGGGTGATGTCTTCAATAACACCCTGCAGCTCTTCCTTGGCCTTTTCCACGTCATCCCTCTGCTCGGAAAGATAGGTGTAGCGGGTGTTGACGCGGTCATATTCTTCAATAGCGCCGATATTGGGAGTGCCCAGCGCCTTGATGTCGCGGTTCAGCTCGCCGATGCGGCGGGTGGCCTTGGGGATGCTCTCCAGTTCAATGCGCTGCTCGGTAGCTGCGGAGTGAGAGAGCTCATAGCGCTCCCAAAGCTTATCCAGGATCTGCTTTTCTTCCATAGCGCAGGCAGCCTTCTTCTGTTCCAGACGGCTGACGGCATTCTGCACGTTCAAAAGCGTGTCATTTACTTCACGCAGATTCTTGTCGTTGGCGGTGCGCTGTGCTTCCAGAGAAAGCTTGTCCTGAGAAAGCGTGCTCAGGCGGACCTTGATAGCATCCTGCTCCTGATGCATCTGCGCACTCTTGGCCTCTTCGCCTGCCACTTCCGCTGCAAGCTTTTCGTTTTCTGCGCGGTAGTTTTCCATCAGAGCAAGACGGCTTTCCTGGTCGCCCTGCATATCGCTGTGGAGCTTCTGCAGTTCCTGCAGCGCGCGCTGGGTAGCTTCTTTTTCAGCACTGAGGGCTGCCATGGCAGCACGAACGCGGCCGATCTCATCAGCTACAGCACCACGCTGCTCATTGAGGCTGCTCTGGCCTGCGGCCTTTTCTTCAGCCTCGCGGCGCAGCACTTCGCACTCTGCTTCCTTGGAAGCGATCACAGCAAGGCAGTTCTTAGCCTTTGCCTCGTGGTCTGCAACACGACTGACTATGCTCTCAGCTTCGGCATCCATATTTTCAAGGCTCTCGCGGATGGTGCCGCAGAGAATGTCAAAGTGGTTCTTTTCGCTCTGCAGCTTCACCACCACTTCTTCTGCCTGATGCTTCTGGCTCTCAGCAACGCTGAGTTCATACTCAGCCTTGGTGAGTTCCTGCTTAGCGCTGTCAGCTTCCTGGGTAGCGCGGAGCAGAGCCGATTCCATGGCATCCTTCTTGTTCTGCAGTTCCTGCAGTTCGTTAGCGCGGCTAAGAATACCTGCGCTGCGGCTGATGCTGCCGCCGGTCATGGAACCGCCGCGGTTGATGACCTGACCGTCCAGCGTCACGATGCGGAAGCGGTTATTATACTTGCGGGAGATGGCAATACCGCAATCCATATCCTCCACGATGACCGTGCGACCCAGGAGGTTACGGAAGATCTCCGTGTATTTTTTATCAAAACGGACCAGTTCGGAGGCAATACCCACAAAGCCGTATTCCCCGGAAACGCCGTTTTCTTTCAGTTCTTCACCGCGGATAGCAGTCAGAGGCAGGAAGGTAGCACGGCCGGAATCACGCTGCTTGAGGTAATTGATGGCAGCCTTACCGTCCTCTTCCTTATCTACCACGATGTTCTGCATGCCTGCGCCAAGGGCAATTTCCAGCGCAACTGCATGCTTCTTATCCACGCTCATGATCTGAGCAACAGGGGCATGGATGCCGCGCAGAACATTCTTTTCCGCAGCCTGCATCACAGCCTTGACCGCCTTATTGAAGCCCTCGTAATCCTTTTCCATTTCGCTGAGCAAATGGATGCGGGAAAGCAGCGCACCATGGTCCATGGTCAGCTGCAGCTTCTTTTCCGCAGTTTCCTCTGCCTTGCGGCGGCGGCCTTCCATCTTCAGAGCATGGCCGTTGATCATGTTGTTGATGGCATCTGCCTCATCCTGCGCGTCTTCCAGTTCACGGCGGCAGGTCTTGGCCTTCTTTTCATTTTCGGCAAGTGCGGTTTCTGCCGCTTCTTTTTCTGCACCGATGGCAGCCTTGCGCTCGTTCATCTGTGCAATACCTGCCTGCAGCGCGGAAAGTTCAGCCTTGGCTTCTGCCGCAGCAGCCACACACAGCGCTTCCTTGCCGCGGAGACTTTCCATCTCGTCCGCTGCATCGCCAACGGATCTTGCAGCTTCTTCTGCCTTGGCGATCAGCGCATCAAGATCATCACGGTTCTTCTGCTCTTCAGCATCGATCTCACTCATACGGCGGCGCTGATCTTCCATCTGCTGGAAAAGATTGCCGCTGCGGTTTTCCTGATCTGCCAGTTCCGCTTCCATGCGAGAAAGGTTGGCAGAGTTATTTTCCATATTGGCACGCAGTACGGCAGCAGCAGCTTCGCATTCGCTGATCTGCGCTTCCAGCGCGGCGATCTCAGCGCGCAGCTGTTCCGCCGCAAGATCGTTTTCCTGCATCAAGCGGCCAAAACGCTCCGTTGCGGCATACTGCTCATCGAGATTTGCCTGCGCCTGCTTCAGTTCTTCTTCAGCGGCGGCAAGGTCTGCTTCCAGCTTGAAAGAATTGGTCTTGATAGACTGCAGGTTTTCCAGCCACACGGAAATTTCCAGCACGCGCAGTTCATCGCGCAGCACCAGATATTTCTTGGCCTTTTCTGCCTGGTCACGCAGAGGCTCTACCTGCAGTTCCAGTTCGGCGATCTTATCATTGATGCGCACCAGGTTTTCTTCCGTCTTCTGCATCTTGCGCTCAGCATCTTCCTTGCGGTGACGGAACTTGGAAATACCTGCTGCTTCTTCGAATACCTCACGGCGCTCACCACTCTTGACGGACAAAATCTCATCAATGCGGCCCTGACCGATGATGGAGTAACCCTCCTTGCCCATACCGGTATCCATGAAAAGTTCATTGATATCTCTCAGGCGGACAGACTGCTTGTTGATGTAATATTCACTTTCACCGCTTCTGTAATAGCGGCGGGTAATAGCCACTTCGCTTTCGTCCATATTGAAGATGTTCTCGGTGTTGTCAATCACCAGAGTCACCTGTGCAAAGCCCATCTGATTGCGCTTTTCCGTACCGCCAAAAATAACGTCTTCCATCTTGGCACCACGAAGACTGCGGCTGCTCTGTTCACCCATAACCCAGCGGATCGCATCGGAAATGTTGGACTTACCGCTGCCGTTGGGACCAACGATGGCAGTAATATCCTCACCGAAGTTCAGCACAGTTTTATCGGGAAACGATTTGAAACCCTGAATTTCAAGAGCTTTTAAATACACTTACTTCACCTCACATTGCGCTCAAAGAACACAATTGCCCACTTTAGGCATTTTAATTTGTATATTATAGCAAATGTATCCCCACAATGCAAGAAAAAGCAGGCCTTCAGACCTGCTTTCTCGACTTTTCTATCATGTTATAAAGGGCCTCAAAGGCATCGTGGATCCCGCCCACCGCGCCGATCAGGCCAAGGGCCACCGCTTCTTCCCCATAAAGCACACTGCCTACATCGCTGGTAAGTTCATCCGTACTGAGAAGCAGTTTGAAAAACTGCTCTTCACGCAAATTGGAATTACGTGCCACAAAGCGGGCGATCTGCTTTTGAAG
>JAZQUM010000096.1:0-6615 GCA_045631305.1 Oscillospiraceae bacterium
TAGCGCCCCGGGTAATTGACTTAACCCCGGTGTCCGCCAAGTTCGTTGCATCTTTCGATGCGAACGTCTGGTGCTTGTTCGTTCGTTTCGTTGTTTAATTTACAAGGTACACGTTCCTGTGCGGAACATTGCTATCTTACCACAGCCGTTATACCGTTGTCAAGAACTTTTTTCATTTCTTTTCAACTTTTTTCGAACCGCGCTCCCGGCGGAGCAGACAGCTTTGATAGAATACCAAACTCTGTCGCGTTTGTCAAGAACTTTTTTCAAGTTTTTTGAACTTTTTCCGCCGCGCTCTCAGGTGGAGCAGACAGCTTTGGTAGAATATCAAATCTACCCCTATTTGTCAACACCTTTTTGCGACTTTTTTGAAAAAATCCCTGCGCGGTGATCCGCGCAGGGATTTTCATCAAAACACCATTTAAATAGGTATTACTCTTCGCTGCTAACAGCCTTTTCGAAGAGTTCTTCCACTTCCTTGCCGGGGGCCTTGGTGCAAAGAGATACAACAACAGCAGCAATACCACCGAGAATAAAGCCAGGAATGATTTCATAAAGGCCGGTAACGGGCTTCAGGAAGGCCAGCCAAGCAATGTCAACAACAGCACCGGTCAGGATACCTGCAACAGCGCCGCCGAAGTTCAGGCGCTTCCAGAAGAGGGACAGCATGATAACAGGACCAAAGGCAGCGCCGAATACGCCCCAGGCGTCTTCAACGAGACCCATGATGGTACCGCTATTGGGATTAGCTGCAATCAGCACAGCGATAACCGCAATGATCAGAACCACAAAACGACCAGCCCACATCATTTCCTTGTCAGAAGCCTTGTCCTTGCGGATGATGGGCTTATAAACGTCGCTTGCGAAAGCGCTGGCGCTGGCCAGCAGCTGAGAGTCAGCAGTACTCATGGCAGCAGCCAGAATAGCAGAGAGCAGGATACCGCTGATGATTGCAGGGAACATCTTGCGAACCATGGTGATGAATACAACGGAGCTATCAGCGATTTCGCCCAGCAGAATATGGCCGATGCAGCCGGAAGCTACGGAGAAGATGAGGATCAGAACAGTCCAGGTGATACCGATCTTGGCACTCTTCTTCAGGTCCTTATCGGAACGCAGAGACATAAAGCGAATGATAATGTGGGGCATACCGAAATAGCCAAGACCCCAGCCGAGGCCGGAGAGAACATCCTGCCAGCTGGTGAAAAGCTTCCAATAACCGTCGGGCAGAGCTTCCATGCTGCCTGCAGCGCCGCCACCGTTGATGATAGCAAGAGCAAAGATAGGAGCGATCAGCAGAGCGCCCAGCATCAGCATGCCCTGGAAGAAGTCAGTCCAGCAAACTGCGCTGAAGCCGCCCAGGAAGGTGTAAGCAATGATGATCACAGCTGCCAGATACATAGCAACAGTAGCATCGATGCCGATAACGGTATTGAAGAGGGTACCGCAAGCCTTGATGGAAGAAGCAGCGTAAATGGTGTAAGCCACCAGGAAGATCACAGCGCAGATCAGCTGCAGAGCGCGGCTCTTGGAAAGGAAGCGGTTGGTAAGATACTGAGGAAGGGTGATGGAGTCGTTAGCCACGATGGTGAAGCGACGCAGTCTGGGAGCTTCAACCAGCCAGCTGATGATATAACCGATACCGAGACCGATAGCGATCCAGGTCTGGCCGATACCTGCAGCATAAATGGAAGCAGGCAGACCCATCAGTACCCACGCGCTCATGTCGGAAGCGCCTGCGGAAAGAGCAGATACCCAGGGACCCATCTGACGGCCGCCAAGGAAGTAAGTCTTCTCGCCGCCATCCTTAGCGCGCAGGAAGAAGAACACACCGATACCCAGCATAAAGACAAGGTAAGCAACAAATACGATCAATTCTGCATTAAACATTTCTATTTTCTCCTTTTGGTGCTTACTGCACCGTTTTAGCACGGTAAAGTATAGCACAACGATTTAGAGTTGTAAATACAGAACGGTGTATAGAATGCATTCTATACACCGTTCTCGCATATATTCTCTTTTTATTGATACTATAAGTTTTTTAACAAGACGATTAACAGAAACGAAATACAAACGATTCCATCATCTGGTCTTATAGCTTTCTAAAAACATAGGTGTCACGCTGTCGCTGTATGCCACCAGCGAATAATCGCCCCCGGAAAGACACCAGTCATACATCAAAGCCCGCTCCCACATGGCATAGGCCTTCAAAATCTCATTGACAGTTTTGTCGCTGCGCAGCTGCCCCGCCGCCTGCCCCTCAGAAATAATACGGCGCAGGAGTTTAAAATATGTGCGGTCGCGATCCAGCAACTGTTTTTCACCGCGGGCCAAAAGCTGGGTGGAAAGAAGGCGCGTCAGAAGATCCAGAGAAATGCCGCTTTCGATCATGAGAAAAAGCTCATGGTTCAGGTAGATCAGCTTATCAATGGCATGATCCGCAGGATCCATGTTTTCCCGCAAAGCCTCGTACTTTTCATCGAACACATAGGCCAGGGTACCCAGCAGCGCATCCTTACCGTTAAAATAATGATAGAAAGAACCCTTGGAGGTTTCAGACTCACAAACGATATCTTCCACTGTGGTATCTTCATATCCCTGCTCATAAAACAATTTCCACGCAGCGGAAATAATGCGGCCTTTCGTATTGCGGGTATTTTTTCTGCTCACAAAAGAACCCCCTCTCATTATTTTATACTTTTAAAATACCATAGTATGGGCATCTCCGCAAACCCTTTCCCTCTCACCCATTCTCCGTCAGCATTTTTTGCATGTTTTTTGGCACATTATGGAGTATACTTAGCAAATAGAAACCTATATAATAGAATCAACATAAGGCAAAGGGGCTTTTTGCACATGAAATTCTGGAAAATGAACGGAGCGGGAAACGATTTTCTCATTCTTAATAATATAGAAGAAAAAATTCCTGCCCACGATTTCTCCGCCCTAGCCCGCACGCTTTGCCACCGCCACCTCTCCATCGGAGCTGACGGATTCATGGTGGTGGAAAAAGCCCAAGGAAACGCAGATTTCAAAATGCTCTTCTTCAATTCTGACGGCAGCATGGGCGAAATGTGCGGAAACGGCGCCCGCTGCATCTGCCGCTACGGATACGAAACCGGCCTTTCTGCCGAAACCCAAACCATCGAAACTACCGCCGGCATCGTAACAGGCGAGCGGATCAGCAACCGCCTCTACCGCATCCGTCTCAATGACCCTTCCATTATGGACCTGCACCGCAGCGTCGAGGTAGACGGCACGCTTTACGATTGCGCCTATGTGGAGCTGGGTAATCCGGGAATTCCCCACGCAGTGGTTTCCCACCCCGATCTGGATCTGCGGCAACTATTTGATCTTGGCAGCGCACTGCGCAGACACAGCGCATTCCCCAAAGGCGCCAACGTGAATTTCTACCGCATTACAGAGCAAGATCAGCTGGAGATCACTACTTTTGAGCGCGGCGTGGAAGATTTCACTTACGCCTGCGGCACAGGAACAGGTTCCACCGTTGCAGCGCTGACCCTGATGGGTAAAGTCAGTGGCAAAAATGTCTGCGCTCGCATGGCAGGCGGCGAGCTTACCGTGACACTTTCCATGACAAAAGATACCGTAAGCGACATCTATCTTACAGGCCCTACCAATATTGTAGCAAAAGGCGAAGTAACAGACGAGGAGCTTTGCCTCACAAACACTTCTTTGTGCTGATTTTCGGAGGAGGAAATTATGGAAAAGAAAAGTATTCTAAAAAATTATTCGTTCCTTGCCATCATGCTGGGTTCTATGATCCTGGGTGCATTGGTAGGCTGGTTCTGGCCCGTAGTACTGGATGCTGACGGAAACACCATCAGCGCAGGCGCTACCGTTCTCAAGCCCCTCGGCACCCTCTTCATCAACATGATGTTCTGCATCGTGGTACCCATGGTGTTCGCATCCATCTCCAGTGCTGTTGCCAATATGGAAAGCCGCAAGCGCGCAGGTAAGATCATGGGCACCACCGTCGCCACCTTCGTGGTAACCGGCGCTATTGCAGCCGCCATCATGTTTGTGCTGATGAAGATCTTCCCCCCTGTACTTACCGCTTGGGAATCCATTCCCGCAGAAGAAATGGGCGAATACGCTTCCATGTCGGATATGATCGTGAACTTCTTCACCGCCAGCGACTTCAGCGGTCTTCTCACCCGCAAGGCTATGCTGCCCCTCATCGTTTTCTCGCTGCTCTTTGGCTTTGCCGTGAATCTTAACGGCGGCAAAAACACCCCTGTTGGCAAGTTCCTGGAGGACCTCTCCAATGTGATGTTGAAGTTCGTACAGATCATCACCTACTACGCGCCCATCGCTTTCTTCGGCTTCTTCGCTGACCTCGTTGCCACTTACGGCCCCCAGATCACTGAATCTTATGGCCGCGCTCTGGCAGTTTACTATCCCCTCTGCTTCGTTTATATCTTCACCGCATGGCCTCTCTTCGCCCGCTTCGGCGGCGGCAAGGGTGCCGTAAAGGTGATGTTCAGCCACATCGTAAAGCCCGCCGTAGTTTCTCTCGGCACTTGCTCCTCCGTTGCAACCATCCCCACCAATATGGAAGAAGCAAAATCCACCGGCATTTCCAAGGACGTTTCCGACATGGTGCTTCCCCTGGGCGCTACCATGCATATGGATGGTTCCTGCTTCAGCTGCGTTCTGAAGATCGCTTTCGTGCTGGGTGTATTCGGCCACCAGCTCACCTTTGATAAGCTGATTCCCGTAGTTCTGGTAGCCGTTCTCTCTTCTGTGGGTATGAGCGGCGTACCCGGCGGCGGCTACATCGGCGAATATATCATCTGCTCCATCTTCTTCCCCACCCAGATGGAACTGGCCTTCCCCATCCTGGTTACCATCGGCAACCTGGTAGATCCCCCCGCAACCATGATCAACGCAGCCGGCGACTACGTCATCTCCTTCATCGTCTCCCGCTTTGTAGACGGCAAGGATTGGCTGCAGAAAGCTCTCAGCAAGAAAGAAGCAAACTAAATATCAGATACAAAAAGCGGCAGTCTTGCGACTGCCGCTTTTTCTTATACAATTAAGTAAAAATTATCAATGTCCAGATACCGCCCCATTTTCCAGCCCACTTCGCGGATGGTGCCGCTGAAAGCAAAGCCGAATTTTTCATGCAGACGAATGCTGGCTGCATTACCCGAGGTGATGACGGAGACCACCGTGTGGATGGTTTCATCTTCCCGTGCCAGCTTTAAAATTTCTTCCATCAGCGCCTGCGCTGCTCCCTTACCGCGATGCTGCGGAGAAATGTAGATGGAAAGCTCCACCGTGGCGGCATAGGCCTCTTTTTCGCGGTAAGGAGAAAGAGACGCATAGCCCATCACCGCACCGCATTCTTCCAGCACCAAAAGGGGATGGTTAGCCACATTGTGGCAGGCAAACCACGCTTCCCACTCTTCCATCCCCTTGGGATTCAAGTCAAAGGTGGCGACGCCCTTCTCCACTTCGTAATTATAAATATCCAGCAGTGCAGAAAGGTCTTTTCTTTCCGCTTTTCGGATCTTCCAATTTTCCTTCATGCTTCATTTCTCCAATTTTTTCTTTCTCATTTACTATAAAGGATGAGTGCTTTTCCTGTCAACTTGTGCTATACTGCAAGAAAAATCCCCCAAGGAGGAACTCTATGTTTACCATCGGCTGTCACCTTTCCGCATCCAAAGGTTTTTATCATATGGGCAAAACCGCCATTTCCATCGGCGCCAACACCTTCCAGTTCTTCACTCGCAATCCTCGCGGCAGCAAAGCCAAGGAGATCGACGAAAAGGATGTGGCAAAATTTTTGCAGCTTGCCGCCGAAAACGGCATCTCCACCGTTCTTGCCCACGCGCCTTATACCATCAATCCCTGCTCTTCCACCGCCGAGACCCGCGAGTTTGCCCTGCAGACCATGGAAGACGATCTTCGCCGCATGGAATATATCCCGGGCAACCTCTATAATTTCCATCCCGGCAGCCACACAGGTCAGGGCACAGAAATCGGCATTGCGCTTATCGCCGAGACTTTGAACCGTATCCTCACCCCTCACCAGACCACCACCGTGCTTCTGGAAACTATGGCAGGCAAAGGCAGCGAAGTGGGTGGCCGCTTCGAAGAGCTTCGCGCCATCATCGACCGCGTGGAACTGAAAGATAAGGTAGGCGTCTGCCTTGATACCTGTCACGTTCACGACGGCGGCTATGATATCGTCAACGATCTGGAGGGCGTTCTCGCAGAGTTTGACCGCGTTGTAGGTTTGGAAAAGCTTAAGGCCATCCATATCAACGACAGCATGAACCCTTCCGCCAGCCACAAAGACCGTCACCAGAAGATTGGCGAAGGTCATATCGGCCTTTCCGCCATGGAGCGCATCATCAACCACTCCGCCCTGCGCCACCTTCCCTTCTTTTTGGAAACCCCCAACGAGCTGGATGGCTATGCTGCCGAAATCACCCTTCTCAGATCTCTTTACCGCGCAGATTAACCCTTTATTTCAGCAGATGAACACCGTTAATCGAATAAAAAACTCCCGAACCTGAGGTTCGGGAGTTTTCTTTTTATTCTGCTTCGCAGGAAACAGGAGTGTAGCCCGCTTCTTTCACA
>JAZQUM010000097.1:0-2269 GCA_045631305.1 Oscillospiraceae bacterium
TGAAGGTCTCTTCCTGCGACGCGTATATCAACATCATCGGCGGACTCACGCTGGACGAGCCTGCAGCTGACCTGGCCGCCGTCATCGCCCTTGCTTCCAGCTATCTGGACCAGAGCATGTCCGCCACCATGGCAGCTATCGGCGAAGTGGGCCTTACAGGGGAGCTGCGCAATGTGAGCCATCTGAACCAGCGATTAACGGAAGTGCACCGCCTGGGCTTTAAAAAGTGCCTTATTCCCGCTCAGACCAAAGAGCGCCCCGCCAAGTTTGACGGCATGGAGCTTATCGAAGTGCGCAATGTGGGGGAAGCACTGCAGGCTATGCTGCATAAAAAATAAGCAAAAACAGGGGGAGGATAAACATTCCTTTTCCCTTGTATACAGTGAATAGAGAACCACGGAGATTCTGCTCTCCGTGGTTCTTTTTGCCTACTTATTACATTTTAAATAGGGAAAACCGAATAGGTACTGTTATCAATCCTTCTCAGGCTCTTTCTCAGGTAGAAGGCGGCAATATTATGGGTATCGGTATGGCACTCTTTGAAGACCTGGCACCCAATTTCCCCAACAACCTGGACATGTACGCTGCTAACTTCACCGACTACATCGTTCCAACTTTCATGGATTCTCCTGACCGCACGGAGACCACTTTCTATGAAAACTACGATCCGTTGGCCCCTTCGGCGCCAAGGGCTGCGGTGAAATGGTAGTAGATACGCAGGCTCCTGCTATCGTAAACGCCATCTACGATGCAGTTGGTGTGGTAGTTGATTCTCTGCCTGCATCTCCCGATAAAGTTCTTCGCCTGATCAAGGCTAAGAAAAAAGAATAGCCGCTGAAAGCGGCTATTCCAGGATATGACTTTATTGCATAGTTTTACGGAAAGCTTCCACATTGCAAAGATGCTGCTGCATCATTTTTGCGGCAAGGGCGGCATTATTTTCCGCTACAGCACGGATGATGTTGCGATGGTCTTCCAGGGGTTGCGCAATCAAACCCTTTTCAAAAACAGATTCCGTAAACTCCTCATACACACTGCGAATGGTGTTGAAAGCGATGATCAGCAGTTCATTGCAGGTAATGCGCACAAGGCGGGCATGGAAATCAAAGTCCAGCTGAGAGAGCATAGCGGGATCGTTTTCCGACTCTGCCATCTTCTGCACGATGCTTTCCAGCTGCTCCACATCTTTAGTGGTAGCCTTGGCAGCTGCGCTTGCAGCAACACCAACTTCCATAATCTGACGGAATTCTGCCAGATTCTCCATACCAGTATGCTGGGCAATAGCTTCAAAATTCATGATGTTTTGAATTTTGCTGGGCTCATTGACATAAGTACCGGCTTTGCTGCGTGTGATCAGCTGCAGCGTTTCAAGAGGGGAGTAAGCCTCGCGGAGACTGCTGCGGCCGATATTCAGCTTCTGGCAAAGCTCATTTTCATTGGGAAAAACATAACCGGGAGGAAGAATACCGGTGAGGATCGCATCGCGCAGTTTTTCAAAAAGCTGCTCGGCGATCTGCTTTCTGTTTTCGGCGGCCAGCGTATCGAAAATATGCTGTGCGGCAGCATCGCTGGAAACGGGACGTTTGCCCATGGAGAATACTCCTTTAAATTCAGATAATAAAAGCTCTGGGGAAATCCCGCAAAGGCTTGATTTTCCTCACATTCCTCATATTGTAAACACTTTGACAAGAATTGTCAATAAAAGAAAGGGTGACGAGATGTACCAAAGCGCAGAACTTCTCATGGGTGAACACGGCAGCGAGAGCCGCTCACTTTTCAAATCCATGGGTTATACGGACGACGAACTCACCAATCGCCCCGTGATCGGCATTGCCAACTCCTGGTCCACCGTGGTACCGGGTCATTATAATTTGAAAGAACTTGCCTCCTTCGTGGAAAAGGGCATGGATGCCGCTGCATCCCGCGAAGTATCCGACGCGCTGCTTGCCGCACTGGAAAATGTCAGCTGCGAAGAGGCCGACTTCATCCGCCGCAACGCAGAATTCATGACCAAGAAGAGTGTCTGGGCCTTCGGCGGCGACGGCTGGGCTTATGACATCGGCTACGGTGGTCTTGACCATGTTCTGGCCTCTGGCAGAGACATCAACGTTCTGGTCATGGACACCGAAGTATACTCCAATACCGGCGGCCAGAGCTCCAAGGCAACGGCAGCCAGCGCCATTGCAAAGTTCGCAGCAGGCGGTAAGGAAACCAAGAAGAAGGATCTGGGTATGATGGCCATGAGCTATGGCTATGTATACGTAGCACA
>JAZQUM010000098.1:0-9898 GCA_045631305.1 Oscillospiraceae bacterium
TGATGCCCAGCACAAGGCTGACCATGCCCACAAAAAAATCACGCTTTTTCATTGGGACTCCTCCTCATAGATGAAAATCTCTTCGATGGCCATGCCAAAGTACCGGGCGATCTTAAAGGCCAGCAGGATGGAGGGGTTGTAACGCCCGTTTTCCAGTGAGCCGATGGTCTGGCGGCTGACCTCCAGCGCCTCGGCCAGTTCCTCCTGCCGGATGCCCCGCGCTTTGCGCAGTTCTTCCAGTCGGTTTTTCATAAGCACCTCCAAAATGGAAAGTTTGCTTTCCGTATCTTTACTGTAACACAGAGACCGGAGAATGTCAAGCGCACTTTCCATTTTTCCTCCCAATTACCCTTTGGACTGATTTAGATAATAAACAACCTCCCTTCGTCGAAGTGACGGAGGGAGGTATATTCATGGGCTACAACGGCTCGATAAATTGGAATTTATCTCTTGGTTAGTTTTTTGCACCAAGTCCATTTTCCACATTTCGTGCACTTGAGCAATCTTCTGGTTGGCGTTTGCATCAACACTGCAATCTCTTTATAGTTAGGAACAAACATATGTTGACAGTTCTTACATTCATAATACCCTGTCTCTGCCTTAAATTTAAGAGCAATCATGCAAGGAATGATAAACAGTATAACAGACACGATTATTAAAAAGTCTTGGAATCCACATTCAGGGATAAGAAGTGATATTAAGCTCATCAGGCAAATAAGTGCTGTCAGGCTGGTTGCGATAATCACATAAGCAGAATGCAGTAGTCGTTTATGATACCTTTCCTCATTTTTTGCCATCTGAAAAATCAGTTCATTTAATTGTTCATCCTTGTGTTCTATCTCAATCATCTCCCCACACAATAATTCATTTACCTTGATTCCAAGAATATCACAAAGGTCGAGCATAATATCGGAATCGGGCATTGCTTTGCCTGTCTCCCATTTGGATATAGCTCTGTCGGTTATATCCAATTTTTCTGCCAACTGTGCTTGTGTAAGATTTTGCTTTTTTCTGCACTCGGCAATAAACTTTCCTATTTTGATTTGGTCCATAGGCTACCTCCTTTTGCTTTGATTGTAGCGCCTTTTAAGGAAAATAACACGAACCAATGGTTGAAAGGGGAGACATCAACCATTAGTAGAGTGAAAATCAACCGTCAAATTCAAGTTTATCGTTCAGTTTACTTTATCATATTCTTCGGTCTGCATCAATGCTTGGTGAAATTGCCGGAGTTGGAATCCATCAGTCCAAAAGTAAAAAGGGACTCGGCTTATCTCTTCTTGACCATGTAGGACGAGTGATGTAGAATAAAGTGTTAAAATTTCCGAAAGGGATGAAATTTCGTGTTTACTGTAAATCATTTTATCTGGCTGGGCATTTCTGCGATTGTGGCTGTAGCCTATTTCCTGTGGGCCAAAAAGCACACGGAGATGCAGGTTCTGAGTGTGATGTGTGTGGCAGCTGTCATTTCGGAAGTGGTGAAAATTTTCTGCATGACCGGATTTGACGGCACTCGGGCTGTCATTGACCCGGGCATTCTGCCTTTCCATCTTTGCTCCATTCAGATTTTTATGGTTTTCATCCTGCGGTTCGGAAAAAATGAAAAGCTGCGGGAATTCCTCTATGCCCTTTCTTACCCTGCAGCCATCATCGGCGCTATGCTGTCGCTGCTGATCCCCATTGAAGGCGTGGCCTTCAACGAGGTGCATCCCTATCAGTATTTCTTCTACCATGCGTTTCTGGTGGGTTTTGGCTACTGGATGTTTTATTCCCGCAAGCATATCTTCACCAAAAAGAGTGTGCTGCAGGCGCTGGTGGGACTTCTGGCCTGCGCGTGGCTGGCTTTTTATATGAATTCCTTTTCCGGGCAGAACTTCATGTTCATCGTGGAGCCTCCTCTGGAAAATTTGCCCTATCTGAATGTGGACCATGGTTGGGGTGTGTATTTTGCACATCTCATCTGTGCGGCCGGGGTCGGTTTGGTGCTGCCTTATCTTCCTGTATTGCTGCGGAAAAAGAAAAAGGATAAGGTGGCGGCCTGAGGTAATACTAACCAATGGCAAAGTTGCAAAAGACTGTGTTGAGGTAACATGCTGAGAGTAAAGAAAACGGAAATCCCGTGGAAAAGCGTTACGGTGGAGGATATGCCCCGCCTGCGCAAATATTATAAAAATTGTGACTACCGCCTGTGCGAATATTCTGCCGGGGTAAAGCTTATGTGGCGCGGCGTGCTGCACCCTGTTTGGGCAGAGGTGGCAGGCTGCCTTGTGGTGCGAAACGGCAGCGCAGGGGAGTATATGTTTGACTATCCTGTAGCAGGGAAAGACGGTTCTGTGGAGCAGGCGTTGGAAACGGTGGACCGCTACTGTGTGGATCACGGTATTGCCCCTGTTTATTCTGTGGTGCCCACGGAAAAACTTCCTTCCCTTTTTGCCCGCTATCCGCATATGGTGGTGGATCGCCCTATCAGTTGGGGAGATTATCTCTATCGCGCAGAGGATATGATGACCTTTGCCGGCCGCCGCTACAGTGGCCAGCGCAACCATATCAATAAATTCAAAAAGAATTATCCCGGGGCATCTTTCTGCTCTCTTACAACGGAAGATAAAGCGCGGCTGGAAGAGTTTTGGCAGAGCTATGAAACGGTTTTTACCAAAGGGGAAGATAAAAGAGCCCGCCGCGAGCTGGAGCTTGCCAAAAAGATGTTCCGCTATGTGGGAAAGCCCTGGTTCTGTGCCGGCGGTATGGAACATGAGGGGCGGCTGATTGCGGTGTGCCTTGCTGAACGCTGCGGAGAAACCATGATTGTGCACATTGAAAAGGCGCTTTATGGCTATGAGGGTGTTTATCCCACCATGGTCAATGCCTTTGCACGGCATTACGGAGCAGGCGTGGCGCTCTTTAACCGGGAAGACGATGCCCGCGATAAAGGCCTTCGCACCTCCAAACTGCAGTATCTGCCCGTGGAGCGGGCATCCAAAAGCCGGGTGAAGCTGCAAAATGAGCTGCAATTTTTAAATGAGATCCCTGTGCTGGAAAGTGATCGCCTTACCATAACGGCACTGAAAGATGAGGATATGACATCTTACAATGCGCTCTGCCTTGACGATGAGCGCAACCGCCTCTGGGGTTATGATTACCGTGAAGATCTGGAAGGGGAACTGACAGAGGATTATTTCCTTTCTGTTGCCCGTGAAGATTTCAAAAACCGTCAGGCGGTGAATTTTGCTGTGCGGCTGGATGGAAAACTTATCGGTGAAGCGGTTCTCTATCACTTTGACTACAAGGGCGGTGCAGAACTTGGCTGCCGCATCGCACCGGAATATGCAGGCTTTGGTTATGGACGCGAGGCGTTTGCCGCTGTGGCCGACTGGGCGCTGTACTGCCTGGATCTGGGGGAAGTGGTGGCAAAATGCAGCAAGGAAAACGAGGCATCCCGGAAGATGCTTGCTTCCTGCATGCGGCCCAACGGAGAAGACGAAACTTTCTTCTATTTCAAAAAAATTGTATAAAATTTTATCGACGTGGGATACTTGTCACGAGGTGATGGCATGAGCAGGAGTGAACTTGCAGGGGAAGATCTCCCGCAGGGACTGAAAAATGCGCTGATGCAAAACCGCGCCGCTATGGACCGCTTTCTTTCGCTGACGGAGATGGAGCGCCGTGATATTATCGACGGCACCCGCCGCATCGCATCCCGCGATGAGATGCGCAGTTATGTAACGAGCATTCTGCAGACCTATTAAGCGGCAAAAAAGCACACATCTTTCGATGTGTGCTTTTGTTTTTTATGAAAGAAATCAGCCTTCTAAAGCTTCGGCCCACTCATCTTCTTTAAAGCCTACCAGCACGAAATCGTCGCTGACCAAAATGGGGCGGCGGAGCAGCATGCCGTTGGTGGCAAGAAGTGCGATCTGCTGAGCTTCGCTCATTTCATCCAGCTTTCCCTTGAGACCTAACTCGCGGTAAGCCTGACCGCTGGTGTTGAAAAAGCGCTTGAGGGGAAGACCGCTTTTACGGAACCACTGGATCAGTTCGTCGGGGCGGGGATTATCGGATTTGATGCAGCGAGAGGTAAAGGACACACCGTGGTCATTCAGCCACTTGGATGCCTTCTGGCAGGTAGAGCATTTGGCGTAACACAGGAATTTCATGGTTCCTCCTAAAATTCGCGGAGCACAAGGTCAGTGCTGCCGTTGTTCAGTGCCGATTCCAGACGGCGAACTTTGGGGTGGGTGGCATATTCCTGGCGTATCATATCCCGCAGCGCAGTGCCGCTATGGCAGCCGTGAATCACACGGATGCGGTAAACGCCGTTTCCGGCGCGGCGGAGCTGCGCGTCGATAGTGACCTTTGCCTGAAATTTATTCTTTCCGTGAAGGTCAACGGTGATGATTCCAATGCTCATTTTTTCACCCCGATTTTTTATAATTCTACTGCAAAAACTAATGTTTTTCAATTACTTTATTGCTTTTTGGTAATAATGTGGTACAATGAACAAAACTTTGGCGACGAGGGAATACGAAATATGTGGAATTACCTCAAAGAAATTCGCCGCCCCATTTTGCTTTACGGAATGGGTAACGGGGCGGATAAAATATTGGATGAAATGGAGCGCCGCGGCATTGGAGCTGCAGGTGTATTTGCCAGCGACGGATTTGCCCGCCACAACCTTTTTCGCGGCTTTGAGGTGGGGAGTTATTCCGAGGCCAAAGAACGCTTTGGAGAAATGACGGTGCTGGTAGCTTTTGGTACCCAGCGCGCCGACGTGATGGAACTCATTGAAAAAGTGGCGGCAGAAAACGAAACTTTTGTTCCCGATGTGCCCGTTATCGGTGAGGGTATTTTTGATAGAGACTATGCCGCGGCACATGAAAAGGAGCTGCATGCGGTTTACGATATGCTGGCGGATACCCGTTCCAAAGAAGTGTTTGCCAATCTTGTGGAGTATAAACTCACCGGCAGGCTGGAGCCTCTTCGTCTTGCCCGCTGCCCCAAAGAGGATGGATGGAATGTGCTTTCTTTGGGAAAAGAAGAGCACTATCTGGACCTTGGTGCTTATACCGGGGATACAGCTCAGGAATTTTTAGAGCAGGTTGGAACATACGGTTCTATCATCTGTGTGGAGCCAGACGGACGGAATTTCCGACGCCTGAAGGAAAACACGGCGCAGTTTGTAAACTGTGAATGCTATCATGTGGGCATTGCCGATGCCCCCGGCGAAATGACTTTTTCTGTGGGGAAGGGCAGGGGAAATGCCCGCGGCGGCAAAGAAACGGTGGTTCCTTGTGAAAGTGTGGATCATTTGCTTTCTGGCCGCAAGGTGAGTTATATTAAAATGGATGTAGAAGGGCAGGAAGCAGCTGCCATCCGCGGTGCGGAGGAGACGATTTGCCGCTATCGCCCCAAGATGCTGGTTTCTGCTTACCACCGCACGGAAGATCTCTTTGCTATCCCGCTGCAGGTGAAGGAGATCTGCCCCGATTATAAAGTATACCTTCGTCACTATCCCTATATTCCCGCGTGGGATATCAACTACTATTTCGTATAGGAGGAGCCGTTCATGGGAAAAAGAGAACTTGTTGATTCGACCAATCCTGCTCCTGTCAAGGGCGGAAAGAAGAAAAAGGTTTTGGCCGCTGTTTTCTATGCCTTGGCGCTGGCGGTTTACATCGCGGTAACGGTGTGGCGTTTTGTGTTGGGAGAAGAGATTGACTGGCTGTATTTTCCTGTTGTGGTGTTTGGGATTTTACCTGCCAGTGCCTTTTTGACATCCTGCCTCATGGGCTATTGCAAGAGCTTTCTTTTCTGGCTTTCGCCCATAGTGCAGGTGGTGCTGCTGTTCCTTTATGAATTGATCGCCTTCCGCAGTTATGCCTTCTGGCCCCGTATCCTTTTGGTGGCTGTTGCATCTCTTGCGGGTATGATCGTGGGCCTTGTGCTGAAGATGCTGCATGTACGGGCTAAAAGCGAAAAGCGCCGTCAAAAGCAACAGGAGAAAAACAAAGTGGAAGAAGAAAAAGCTGTGTGTGAAGTGCTGAAAGAATTCACCGAAGAAAAGTAAAATAAAAAGCGTGTGAGCAATGCTCGCACGCTTTTTTTATGAAGTTTATTCTGCCAGGAAACCCTTGAGGATGCAGTCTTCTGCTTCTTCAGCGGTCAGACCCAGTGTCTGCAGTTTCAGAAGCTGGTCGCCTGCGATCTTGCCGATGGCGGCTTCGTGGATCAGCTGCGCTTCGGTGGAGTTGGCAGCGATCTCGGGGATGGAACGAATGCGGGCATTACCCATGATGATGGAGTCGCACTGCACGTGGCCGAAGGAGCGGGCGTTACCTACCATGCGGGGATAGAAGAGCTGGTAGGAATCGTCCTGCGCTACGGAACGGGAGATGACGCGGCTCTTGGCATCGTCACCGTTGAGCTCGATCTCCATTTCGGAGGTGGCTTCCTGATTGCCGTGGGTCAGAAGACGCTCGGTGATGATGGCTTCAGCGCCAGCGCCGCAAACGATCTTGGTAAAGCGCTTGGTGGAGTCCACACCGCGGATCTGGGTGGATTCCATGTGGAGGGTTGCACCCTCTTCCAGATAAACCACGGTCTGGGGATTCATCACGTTTTTGCCGGTAGCTTCTTCGCCGTTTTCGCCGTAATGCTTTTCGGCATAGCGGACGGTGGAGTTCTTGCCCACATAGAAGGTGTGGATGCCGTCATGGCGGGATTCGTTGCAGCCGGAGTTATGGATGCCGCAGCCTGCCATAATCTCGATATCACAGTTTTCGCCGATATAGAAGTCGTTGTAGACCATTTCGGTGAGACCGGTCTTGGAGATGATAACGGGGATGTAGCACTTTTCGCCGCGGGTGCCATCCTTTACGCGGATGTCGATACCGGGCTTGTCCTCTTTGTTGGTGATCTGGATAAATTCGGTGCTCTGGCGGGCTTCGCAGCCGCTGTCCTTACGGATATTGAAGGCACCTACGGGTTTGCCGGTAATGTCGGCGATTTTTTCAAGCAGAGCGGAGTCGATTTCGTTGATCATTATGCCTTCGCCTCCTTCTTCATAACGGGGCAGGAGCCCAGAGTGTCGGCCATGATGAGGGGGAAGATCTCCTCATTGGTGCCGCGGTGCATCAGTTCGCCGCCGCCTACAACGATGATCTCGTCTGCCAGGGAGATGATGCGCTCCTGATGGGAGATGATGATCATGGTAGCGGTGTGCTGCTGATGGATCTGTTCAAAGGTTTCGGTGAGACGGGCAAAGCTCCAAAGGTCAATGCCGGCTTCGGGTTCGTCGAAGATCATGAGTTCTGCGTTGCGGGCCAGAATGGTGGCAATTTCAATGCGCTTGACTTCGCCGCCGGAAAGGCTCACGTCTACTTCGCGTTCCAGATAATCGTTGGCACAGAGGCCAACCTTGGTGAGGTACTGGCAGCACTTATCCTTAGAGAGCTTTTCGTTGCCTGCAGCCAGCGTCAGAAGGTCACGCACGGTGATGCCCTTGAAGCGGGGGGGCTGCTGGAAACCGTAGCTGATGCCAAGCTTTGCGCGCTCGGTGATGCCAAGTTCCGTCACGTCCTGACCGTTCCAAAGGATCTGGCCGGAAGTGGGGGTAACAAGGCCCATGATGACTTTAGCCAGGGTGGTCTTGCCGCCGCCGTTGGGGCCGGTGAAAACCACCAGCTTGTTGTCGGGGATGGTGAGAGAAATATTTTTGAGAATATCAATGTCAGCGCCATCTTCAGTGTGAACGCGATAACTGATATTTTTCAGTTCCAACATAGAACATACCTCCTTACTGTGGGGAAATTTATATAAAAGGAAATGGGTCTTATAGAAAGATGCCCCATATCACACCATTTTATATTCATATTATTTTAGCAGAACCACAGTTAAAAAGCAATAGCGGCAGGACAGTCGCACTTTTTCCCGCGGGGCATAGAATGGGAAAAGGAAAGGGGGATGACTATGGATCAGGAAAAGATGATGCTGCTGCAAAAATATGACCATGTCTGGCAGCGGGTCACGCCCGATGCAGATCCGTATGCGGTGTTAACGGAGATGGAAATGCCTGCTATGGCACGCAAGGAAAAAACGGGGGAGGAATGGCTCCTCGAAAAAATAGCAGATGAGTGGAAAGACCGGGCGTATTATTTGACCCTTGCCCGACGGGGCGGTGTGGGAAGCCGTGAGTTTTTTCGCATGGCAGCGGAGGAAGAGCGGCATGCTCAGCGGCTGAAAGCCATGTGGTATCTTGCGGGCAGAGATTTGCCGCGGGAGAATTTTTCAAATGCCTGTACCGTGCCGCAGAAAAAAGCGGAAGCGCTGCGGGAACGGTATAGCGCAGAGTGCCGCAGTGCAGAGGAGTATTTTGCTCTGGAAAAAGCAGCAAAAGGCTGCAGTGGGAGACTGCTGCGCGATATGGGAGAAGATGAGCGGCGCCATGCGGAAACGGTTTTGCGTATTTTAGAGCGGATGGTGTAGAGAAAGGCACTTGCCAAGGTGGCGTGTGGGAATTATAATGGGAGAAAATACAGGCCAAGGAGGCTTCTATGAAATCTGTTATCTCCCGCGCCGATGCTATGGCGCTGCTGCAGAAGTATAATAAAGAACCTTTCCACATTCAGCATGCGCTGACGGTGGAGGGCGTTATGCGCTATTTCGCCGATACTCTGGGCTATGGCGAAGATGTGGAGTTCTGGGCTACTGTTGGCCTTCTCCACGATATCGACTTTGAACTCTGGCCTGAAGAGCACTGCCTGAAGGCTCCTGAACTTCTGAAAGAGGGCGGCGCGGAGGAAGATTTCATCCACGCTGTCTGCAGCCACGCTTACGGCCTTTGCTGCGATGTGGAGCCCATCCATGAAATGGAAAAGGTGCTCTTTGCCGTGGATGAACTTACGGGCCTTATTGGCGCTGCTGCCAGAATGCGCCCTTCCAAGAGCGTGATGGATATGGAAGTGAGCAGCCTGAAGAAGAAGTTCAAGGACAAGAAGTTTGCCGCAGGCTGCAGCCGCGATGTCATCCGCGAAGGTGCAGAGCGCCTTGGCTGGGAGCTGGATGTTTTGATGGAACGCACCATTGAAGCCATGCGCACTTGCGAAGAGAGTATCAATGCTGCTATGGAAAATCTGTAAAAAAACACAAAAAAATCCCCCGACTGTGAGGTCGGGGGATTTTTATTGCGCATTATTCGATGGAAACGATGTAGTAGTACACGGGCTGGCCGCCGGGAACTACGGTGATCTCTGCGTCGGGGCAGGCGGCGGAGAAGAATTCGCCGGCCTTTTCAGCCGCTTCTTCGCTGACATCTTCGCCGTAGAACACGGTGATGAACTCTGCGTCCTTTTCGCTTGCCATCTTGGCGAGGCTTTCCAGCAGCACGTCAATGCTGCGGTCGGTGCCGAAGAGCTTGCCTTCCAGCAGCGCCAGATAGTCACCTTCGTTGATGGCGAAGCCGTCGTAATCGGAGTTGCGGGCTGCATAGGTGATCTGCGCGGTGGCAACGTTTTCGATAGCTTCGGTGAGGGCGGCGGTGATCTCTTCGGGAGATTCTGCTTCGGTATCCACATTCATCATGGCGGTGATGCCCTGAGGAATGGTCTTAGTGGGAATGACCACTACCTGCTTTTCGGTGAGGTCAGCGCACTGCTCGGCAGCCATGATGATGTTCTTGTTGTTGGGAAGAACAAAGACTACCTCTGCGGGGATCTTGTCGATCTCCTGCAGGATGCTTTCGGTGGAGGGGTTCATGGTCTGACCGCCGCTGACGATACCGTCCACACCCAGATCGCGGAAGAGGGAAGCCAGACCCTCGCCTGCGCAAACGGAAAGGAAACCGTAGCGCTTTTCGGGAGCGGCTACCTTGTTTTCCTGTGCGGGGGGCATGAAGTGGGTTCGT
>JAZQUM010000099.1:0-2602 GCA_045631305.1 Oscillospiraceae bacterium
GGCAGGGATCTGATGGCCCCACCACAGCTGACGGGAAATGCACCAATCGTGAACGTTTTCCATCCAGTTGGTGTAGGTCTTGGTAAAGCGCTCGGGCACGAACTTGATGGTGCCGTCCTTCACAACACGGATAGCTTCTTCAGCAAGAGGAGCCATCTTTACGAACCACTGAGCAGAGATCAGGGGTTCTACGTCGTTGTGGCAGCGATAGCAGGTGCCAACGTTGTGGGAATAGGGTTCGGTCTTGACCAGATAGCCTTCAGCTTCCAGGTCAGCTACGATAGCCTTGCGGCATTCATAGCGGTCCATACCGTTGTACTTGCCGCCGTTTTCGTTGATCTTACCGTCGTCAGCGATAACGCGGATAACTTCCAGATTATGACGCAGACCAACTTCAAAGTCGTTGGGATCATGAGCGGGAGTCATCTTAACTGCGCCGGTACCGAAGCCGATCTCGCAGTAATCGTCGCCGATGATGGGGATCTCGCGGTTCATGATAGGCAGGATGCAGGTCTTGCCGATGAGGTGCTTGAAGTTTTCATCCTCGGGGTTAACAGCAACACCGCTGTCGCCCATCATGGTTTCGGGACGGGTGGTAGCTACCACGATGTCACCGCTGCCGTCAGAGAGAGGATAGCGGATGTGCCACAGGTTACCGGGCTTATCGGAATATTCAACTTCTGCATCAGAAAGAGCGGTCAGGCAGTGGGGGCACCAGTTGATGATGCGGCTGCCCTTATAAATGAGACCCTTATCGTAAAGTTCGCAGAAGGTTTCGCGAACTGCCTTGGAGCAGCCTTCGTCCATAGTGAAGCGGGAACGGCTCCAGTCGCAGGAAGCGCCCATCTTCTTCTGCTGTTCCACGATGCGGTCACCGTACTTGTTCTTCCAGTCCCAAACGCGTTCCAGGAACTTTTCGCGGCCCAGATCGTAACGGGTCAGGCCTTCTTCCTTGCGCAGCGTTTCTTCTACCTTGATCTGGGTAGCGATACCTGCGTGGTCGGTGCCGGGGAGCCACAGAGCGTTGTAGCCCTGCATTCTCTTAAAGCGGGTGAGAATATCCTGCAGCGTTGCGTCCAGCGCGTGACCCATGTGCAGCTGACCGGTCACGTTGGGAGGAGGCATAACGATAGAAAAAGGCTTCTTTTCAGGATCGGGCTTGGTTTCAAAGCAGCCGTTTTCCATCCAAGCTTCATAGATCCGGGATTCTACGTCTTTGGGATCGTAAACTTTGGGCAATTCTTTTCTCATAGTATACTCCTGTCTCGGAAGGCATCCCCTTCCGTTATTTTTTCACACAAAAAACAAAACGCCCCGTTTTGCTCCTTGCAAAACAGGGCGAACAAACCGTCCGCGGTACCACCTGTATTCGGGAAAGATCCCGCACTCATCGGCGGCTGAAAACCGCCTGCCCCAATAACGGAGAGCATCCGTTGAACTTACTTTTCTGTTCAGTCCAAAGGCTCCGAGACGACTTCCACACCGCTTCACGAAAGCTCGCACCAACCGCTTTCTCTCTTTGCATCCGCCGCGTGTGTACTCCTTCTCTTCACAGCCGCAATATTGGTTAGATTATAGGCTATTTTTCAAAAAAAGTCAACATTTTGGTTTTCTTTTTTTCTCTTCCGTGCTATACTCATTTTTGCATGTTTATTATCGTAAATTAACCGAAGGAGACAGATATGATCACTCTCAATAATATCGGCTTACAATATGGCGGCAGCGTGCTCTACCAGCATGTTGATCTGCAGTTTGTCCGCGGCAATTGCTATGGTATCATCGGTGCCAACGGCGCAGGCAAGTCCACCCTTTTGAAGATCATCTCCGGTGATCTGGAATCTACCAACGGCACAGTGGATATTCTGCCCAAGACCCGCATGTCCGTTCTTAAGCAGGACCAGTTTGCTTACGATGCCTATAACGTTATGGACACCGTCATTATGGGTAACCCCCGCCTTTACGAAGTGGGCCAGCAGAAGGACGCACTTTATGCCAAGGAAGAAATGACCGATGAAGACGGCATCCTTGCCTGCGAGCTGGAAACCGAATTTGCGGAACTGGGCGGCTGGGAAGCTGAATCCGATGCCTCCCGCATCCTGCAGGGTCTCGGCGTTTCCACCGAGTACCACTATGAGATGATGTCCGATCTGGACCCCCGCCTGAAGGTGAAGGTCCTGCTGGCACAGGCCCTTTTCGGCAACCCCGATATCCTGCTGCTGGACGAACCTACCAACAACCTTGATATCAATGCCACCACCTGGCTGGAAGACTTCCTGCTGGACTTCCCCGGCACCGTTCTGGTGGTCTCCCATGACCGCCACTTCCTCAATACCATCTGCACTCACATCGTGGATATCGACTACGGCAAGGTGAAGATGTACGTCGGTAACTACGACTTCTGGTTCGAGTCCTCCCAGCTCATCCAGCAGCTCATCCGCCAGCAGAATAAGCGCAACGCGGAAAAGATCGCAGAACTGCAGAACTTTATCTCCCGTTTCTCCGCTAATAAGTCCAAGTCCAAGCAGGCTACCGCCCGCCGTAAGCTTCTGGATAAGCTTACCATTGAAGAGCTGCCCGCTTCCTCCCGCCGCTATCCCTTCGT
>JAZQUM010000100.1:0-2898 GCA_045631305.1 Oscillospiraceae bacterium
AGATATCCGCAACTGCCTTGTTTGCACCCATAACACTTCCGTAGCGCTGGAAGCAGCCGGTGCATACGGTTTTGCTCTGTATGCTGCCATGCATGGCGCTACCGCGCAGCAGGTTTATGAAGCTGCCATCCGCGGCGGTGAAAAGCTGAAGGCTATGGCTCCCTGGCAGAACTGCGCGCCTTCCAGTGTGGAACGCCTGAAGCTGGCATATAAGATGTCCAACATGATGACCGATGAAGCCCTGATGGACTATGTCTATGACATTATGGGTGCAGGTCTTCCTTCCGCTGATGTAGCCGGCGCTGTGTTTGCCATCTTCTTTACTGCAGGCGAAGACGTGTGGAAGGCCATTCGTTTGGGCGCAGGTCTCGGTGGCGATACCGATACTGTGGCAGCTCTTGCCGCTGCACTTTGCGCAGCTTTTGCAGGCAAGCTGAACATTCCTTCCGAAATTGTTGATGCGGTATTTGCCGCAAACCCTGTGCTTTCCGGCACGCCTTGGGAGAATTGATATGAAACATTTTGACATTATTATCGTAGGCGGCGGTGCTGTAGGCAGTTCCATTGCGTGGCGCCTGAGTCGTTATGACACTTCCGTTGCTGTGTTGGATAAAGAAGTGGACGTTGCCATTGGTACCACCGGCCGCAACAGCGCCGTAGTCCATGCCGGCTTCAATAACCGTCCCGGCAGCCTTATGGCTAAGCTTTGCGTGCAAGGCAACGAAGAATTCGAAGAACTGGCAAAGCTCCTTGGTGTTCCCTACAAGAAGACCGGCAAGCTGGTAGTAGGTTATAATGATGACGATAAGGAAGCGCTGCTCAAGCTCATCGCTCAGGGCGAAAGCAACGGCTGCAAGGGCCTTCATCTCATCGGCGAAGAAGAGATCCGCGCGCTGGAACCCAACGTTCCTGCCAAGTGGGCCATGAGCTCTCCCAATACCGCCATCATCAACCCCTTCCTCTATAACATTCACCTTGCAGAATCCGCTGTGAAAAACGGCGTGGAATATCTCCTTTGCCACAAGGTAACTGCTATTTCCCGCAAGGATGAAAAGTTTGTTATTACCGCAGGCGGTGAAGAAATCTCCTGCAACATCCTCATTAACTCCGCAGGCCTCTTTGCCGATAAGGTCAGCGCCATGGCAGGCGACGACCGCTATACCATCTATCCCTGCCGCGGCGAGTATTATCTGATGGATAAGCTGCCCGAAGGTACTCTTCGCATGCCCATCTATCCCGTGCCCCGCCCCGGTGTAGGTGGTCTGGGTGTACATCTCACCCCCACCATGGATGGCAACATGCTCATCGGCCCCTCTGCTGAATATGTAGAAGGCCATGAAGATCTGGCTACCACCCAGAAGACTCTGGACCAGCTGGAACGCGAAGCTAAGGAACTTTATGAAGGCATCAACATGCGCAATGTTATCGGTACTTATGCAGGCATGCGTGCAAAGCTGGTTGCTAAGGGCCAGGCTAACTACGGCGACTTCGTTATTGAACATAGCCCCGCTGTGAAAAACCTGATTCAGCTTATCGGCATCGAATCCCCCGGCCTTACTGCTTCCATGCCCATCGCCAAGATGGTGGAAAAGATGGTGCTGGAACTGGTGCAGCCCGCTGAAAAGCAGGATTGGGACGGCAGCTATAAGGGTATCCCCTGCTTCGTGGAAATGAGCCCTGAAGAACAGGCTGCCATGATCGCAGAAAATCCCGAATACGGCGATGTTGTCTGCCGCTGCGAAACCGTTACCAAGGCTGAGATCCGCGCTGCCTTTGAAAATCCCCTGGGCGCTCACAGTCTGATTTCCATCAAGAACCGTGTCCGCGCTACCATGGGCCGCTGCAACGGCGGTTACTGCTTCAGCCGCATGGTAAACATGCTGAAGGATGAATACAACATTCCTGTAGAAAAAATTTCTCTCAAGCGGGAAGATGACCATCCCTTCGTGGGCAGCGTGAAGTAAGGGAGGACGCTATGGAAAGATATGATCTGATTATTATCGGCGCAGGCCCCGGCGGTCTCGCTGCTGCCGCAAAGGCAAAGGAATGCGGCGTGGAAAGCATCCTTCTTCTGGAACGCAACAACGAAGCCGGCGGCATTCTCAACCAGTGCATCCATGACGGTTTCGGTGTGGAACGCTTTGGTGAAGCTCTCTCCGGTCCTGAATATGTGGCCCGTTTCCTGCCCGCTCTGGAACAGGAAGGCATTACCCTTAAGTGCGGCGCTATGGCGCTGGAACTGACCGATGCTCCCGGTGTGCGCTACATTGACCGCTTCGGTATGCATCATGCTACCTGCGGTGCGCTGATCCTTGCTACCGGCTGCCGTGAACGTACCCGCGGCGCTATTGCAGTGCCCGGCAGCAGACCTGCAGGCGTTTATACTGCAGGTGTGGTTCAGCATCTGGTTAATATTGATAATATTCTGCCCGGCAAGCGCGCTGTGATTCTGGGCAGCGGCGACATCGGCCTCATCATGGCTCGTCGCCTGACTCTGGAAGGCATGGAAATCGCATGCGTGCTGGAAAAGCTGCCCTTCTGCAGCGGTCTTGCCCGCAATGTGCGCCAGTGCCTGCAGGACTATGATATTCCTCTGCATCTCTCCACTACCGTTACCGAGATCATCGGCGAAAAGCATCTGGAAGCAGTCGTTGTCACCGAGTTCGACGCAGAGGGCAAGCCCATGCCCGAAACCAGCCGCACCATTCCTTGCGATACGCTGGTGCTTTCCGTGGGTCTGATCCCCGAAAATGAACTGGCCAAGGCTTGCGGCATTAAGATGGATCCCGTTACCGGCGGCGCTTTGGTAGACGGTCAGATGATGACCAGCGTACCCGGCATCTTCTCCTGCGGCAACGGCCTCCATGTACATGATATCGTTGGTATGGTTTCTGCTGG
>JAZQUM010000101.1:0-4013 GCA_045631305.1 Oscillospiraceae bacterium
TGGATCTGCGCAAGCCCATCTATCGCCAGCTGGCAGCTTACGGTCATCTGGGCCGTGAAGAACTGGGCGTTGCCTGGGAAAAGACCGACCGCGCAGATGCGCTGAAGGCAGCGCTCGGCAAGTAATCAACCATCAAAAAAGAGCGGCAGTTGCCGCTCTTTTTTTGCGTTGTTGACCGTGAGAACAAAATAGGGTACAATGGAATTAACATGAAATATTATGTCTTTTCGGAGGTAAACTATGCCCCTGGTATCTGTGATCGTTCCCGTATATAAAGCAGAAAACTTTCTGCGCAAGTGCACCGATTCCATCCTTGGTCAGACCATGACCGATTTTGAACTCATTCTGGTAGAAGACGGCTCTCCCGACAATAGCGGCGCCCTGTGCGACACCATTGCCACGGAAGATCCCCGCGTTCGCGTAATCCACAAGCCCAACGGCGGCGTTTCCACCGCCCGCAATATGGGTATGGCGCAGGCCACCGGCAAGTACATCGCCTTTGCAGACAGCGATGACTGGTTTGCCCCCGATATGCTGAAAAAGCTGGTGGATGCCGCAGAAGAAAACGGCGCTGACAGCGCTGGCTGCGCTCACTTCAATGTGCTGGAAAGCGGCGAAAGCTGGGCAGAAAAGCCCGCCATGCCCGCCGGCATCTATGAAAAGGATGCCATCGTTTCCGGCATCGTGGATCCTCTGGTAGGCGACCGTCTCGGCAAGGGCGGCGAAGTGCTCAACGGCTTCATCTGGAGATATCTCTTCACCCGCAGCATCATTGCCGATAACAACATCACTTTCGAAGGCGCTTATCTGGAAGATGAAATTTTCCTTGTGGAATATTTCCTCCATGCCGAAAAGTTGGCCATCGTCAACGATCCCCTTTACTACTATCTGTGGAACTCTGCTTCCGTCACCCACCGCTATATGAAAGACTACATGAAGACCTTTACCGGTTTCATGGATCGCAAGGAAAAGCTGGTAGCTCGCTTCGGTCTGGATCAGCGCCGCCCCATGTGGCGTGAAAGCTCCAACTGGGCAGGTCTTCTCATTGCCATCGGCAATGAATACGCCGCAAGCAACCCCGCTTCTCTTTCCGAAAAGCAGAAAAAGGTGAAAGAATACGTGGCTCTTCCCCAGATGCAGCAGGCTATCCGCGCACTGAAGCCCGCAAATCAGAGCCGCAACAAGCAGATCGTATCCACTCTGGTTCGTGCCAAGCAGTTCTGGCTCTTATCCCTTCTGTACGCTGTGAAAAACCGTTAATCAAGGAGTTCTTATGAACGTTATCAAAGAAAGCCTGATCGGAAGATTGATCTTATGGTTTTGGTGCGCTTATAACGAAAGCACTTTCCAGCGCGGTATGGATCGCTTTTGGCGCACCTGCCGTGAAAGTGCCCTTGTCAGCGGCCTTTTGCGGGAGTGTGCTCTCACCCGTGCCTGGGAAGATAGCTTTACCTGCCGTGCCTTGAACTGGCTTTTGAATCTTCCGGCCAACCTCCTCCACAAACTCTATTGCGCCCTTAAAAGCGTGATGGATAAAAGCTTCTTTGCCACCCTCGCCTTTAATATGGGTGATGAAGCCGCCATTGCGGCGTCCTGGCTCATGGCACTCATCATGGTCATTCCCTACGAGCGCTGGAATAACGCCTATAGCTTTGTGGGCTTTTTCCTGGTGCTGTTGCTGGTGATTGCCGGCGGTATGCGGCGCAAAGAATTGCGGCTGGATATGAAGCTGGTGAATCCGTATCTGGTGCTTTTTGCGGGCGCCGTGGTATTCTCCGCAGTTTTCTCCCGCTATGTCGGTCTCAGCAGCCGATTCCTGCTCTATCATGCCACATGTATGCTTTGCGTCGTGGTCACCGTCAGCGCAGTAAAAACGGCAACACATCTGATCCGCCTTGCAGGTGGTGCAGCCATGGGCGTTTTGGGCACCTCCCTTTATGGTGTATACCAGCGCATTCAGGGCGTGGAAGTCAATGAATCCTATGTGGATATGAAACTCAACGCCGGTATGCCCGGCCGCGTCTTCTCCGTTTTTGATAATCCCAATGCCTTTGGCGAAGTGCTGGTGATTTTGCTGCCCGTGGTACTGGCTTTGGTGTTCTGCTCCAAGCATTTTGTAAGCCGTGTAGCTGCACTGGGCGTTTTCTGCGTCGGTGCTCTGGCACTGGTCATGACCTATTCCCGCGCAGGCTGGGTCGGCTTTGCCTTCTCCCTGGTGGTATTCGTCTTCTTGTGGGATATCCGCTTTGTCCCCATCTGTGCAGTGTTGGCTTTGTGCGCTTTGCCGCTGCTGCCCGCCACCGTGCTGAACCGAATTTCCACCATCACCAACCTTTCCGACTCCTCTACCTCCAGCCGCTTCCCCCTCTATGCAGCCACCATTGACCTTATTAAAAAGTCTCCTGTACGGGGCGCAGGTCTTGGCACCGCTGCCGTGCAAAAGTTTATCGCTGATCATCGTCTTTATTATGCCCCCGCACCTTTCGTCCATGCTCATGATATTTATCTTCAGGTTTGGGCCGAAACGGGTCTTGTGGGCATCCTTACTTTCGTGGCAGGTATGTGGAGCTGCGTGCGCGGCGGTATCTGTGCCGTAGCAAACACCAAGTGTCATGAAGCCCGCCTCATCACCGTGGGTTCTGTGGCCGCTCTTTGCGGCGCAATGGTCTGCGGCATTGCGGACTATCTTTGGAATTATCCCCGTGTTATGTGCATCTTCTGGTTCCTCATCGCGTTGATCCTGGCAGGAATCAAGACTTGCAAAACCGAAGGCGAAAAGGTATAATTGGCTAAGTTTCAAAAAGCGGGAGAAAGCAGCCGCTTTCTCCCGCCCTTTTAAAATTTAATAACCGGGTGTAGCGCAGTTGGTAGCGCGCCTGCTTTGGGAGCAGGATGCCGGGAGTTCGAGTCTCCCCACTCGGACCAATAAAAGGAGGTCTTTGCGTTGCAATGACCTCCCTTTTATTCATCTCCCTTCGTTGCAATATTCCTTGAAATATGTTATATTTAAGTGTGCGGCAAAAATACATTTTTCGAGGTAATTATGGAAAAACTGGTAATTCTCGGCACTGGCAACGCCCAGAGCGTTTATTTTTATAACACCTGCTTCGCCCTGCGGGACGATGCGAACAACACCCTTCTGGTGGACGCCGGCGGCGGCAACGGCATTTTGCGCCAGCTGCAGACGGCAAACATCCCCCTCACCGATATCCACCACGCCATCGTGACCCACGAGCACTGCGACCACATCCTGGGCATGGTATGGCTCATCCGCCTTATCGCCACTGCCATGAAAAAGGGTCAGTACGAAGGCAACTTCAACATTTACTGCCACGACGGTCTGGTAGAACCCATCAAGAACATGTGCTACTACACGCTGCAAAAAAAGTTCACCAACTTCTTTGATGAGCGCATCCTGTTCCATGTTGTGGAAGACGGCAGCGAAATGACGCTTTCCGCATGGCCCGTCACCTTCTTTGACATCCGCTCCACCAAGGCCCGCCAGTTTGGTTTCACGCTGAAACTGCAAAACGGTGAGAAATTCACCTGCCTTGGTGACGAACCCTATAATCCCGACTGTGCCAAATATGTGGAAGGCAGCAGCTGGCTGCTGAGTGAAGCATTTTGCCTTTACGGAGAGCGAGACATTTTCAAGCCCTACGAAAAGAACCACAGCACCGTGCGCGAGGCCTGCCAGCTGGCAAATGACCTTTCCGTGCCCCATTTGGTGCTCTACCACACGGAAGATTCCCACGGCGCAGAGCGCAAAGCGCTCTACAGCGAAGAGGGCCGCGCTTTCTACAACGGCGACCTTTATGTGCCGGACGATCTGGATGTTATTAACCTTTAAGGAGGCTTCTACTTATGAAAATCGGCTTACTGTACGCTATGCCCGTTGAGATCCGCGGTCTTCTGAAAAACGCAGATGCAGAACCCATGGAAGTAATCTCCGGGGTACCCTTCTATCAAGTTTCCGAAAATATCATTGCAGCCTGCGGCGGCGTGGGCAAGGT
>JAZQUM010000102.1:0-5794 GCA_045631305.1 Oscillospiraceae bacterium
ATCATAACCTTGAAGCCGTCCTGATACTGTTCGAGAACGCCGAAGGGGCACTTGCCCTTGCAGCGACCGCAGTTGTTGCATTCGTTGGGATCGATCTTCAGCATGCCGTCTTCAACCTTAGCGATCTTGATGGGGCATGCGTTTTCAACCTGGCAGACCTTGCAGCCCTTGCACTTGGAGAAGTCAGCCATGGGAACGCGCTGACCGATGATGGAGATATCGTTCAGGTCGGGCTTGACGCAGTTGTTGGGGCAGCCGCCGACAGCGATCTTGAACTTGTGGGGCAGAGTTACGCCGCGATAGCCAAGATAGAAGCGTTCGTGGATCTTTTCAGACAGGCCGTAACCGTCGCACAGACCGTACTGGCAGGTGGTAGCCTTGCAGGAAACGATGGGACGAACCAGAGAACCGGTACCGCCGGTGGAGAGACCGCGTTCAGCCAGGAAGTCGATGAGGGGCTGAATGTTAGCATGCTTAACGCCCTGGATTTCGAGGGTCAGACGGGTGGTAGCAGCAACCTTGCCGGAGCCGAACTTTTCAGCAGCTTCGGAGATAGCCATGTTTTCAGCAGCGGAGATCAGACCGTTGCGGGTGATAACGCGAACGTTGAATACGTCGGGATAACGCTTATCCTGCAGGCAACCCAGGCCCTTAACGCGCTTGATTTCTTCTGCGGGCAGAGTGCCTTCGAATTCAACCTTGACAACGTTAACGAAAGCGCCGCCTTCCAGAGCGCGGGTGTTGGTGTAGCCCAGAGCCTTCAGGCGGTTCTGAACGAAGTAGCCGCGCTTACCCTTAGCGCAAACCAGAAGGATCTTGTCGTCCTTTTCCAGACCTTCGATGGGAGCGGTAACCTTTGCCAGGTCAACCCACTTTGCACCGGGGATGGAGGGAGCGGGATGAACGTCGATCACCTTGTAGCCCTTAGCTGCGCCTGCTGCGTATTCAGCGGGGGTGATGGTTTCGAATGCACCGCTCATCTTGTTTTCCAGAATGTAGCAAGCCTGAACGAAGGGATGGATAGCGGTGGAGAAGGGAGGAGCGTAAGCGAAATCGAGGGTGTCGAAATCGGAAATCTTAGCGCCCATAGCGATGCCGACAACAGCGATGTCTACCATCTTGTCAACAGCGCCTGCGCCCAGAACCTGGATACCCAGCAGCTTGCCGGTAGCCTTATCAGCGATGAGCTTGGTCACGAAGGTGGAAGCATCTTCATAATAGTGAGCCTTATCGTCGGTCACGCAGGTAACAGCGCAAACATCATAGCCTGCAGCCTTTGCCTGTTCTTCGGTGAGACCGGTGCGGCCAGCATTCAGATCGCTGAGCAGCTTCACAACACCGGTGCCGAAGCAGCCGCCGTATGCAGCGCTTTCGCCGGTGAGGTTCTTAGCCAGGAGACGGCCGGTGATGTTAGCGGTGGAACCCATAGCGGACCACTGGGGAGCGCCGGTGAGGCGGTTGAAGACCTGTGCGCAGTCACCAACGGCATAGATGTCGTTGAGGTTGGTGCGCTGATATTCGTCAACTACTACGGTGCCGCGGTTCATAGCGATGCCGGAATCAGCAAGGAAAGCGGTTGCGGGACGAACGCCGATAGCCATAACGACTACTTCGCCGTCGAAAGAGCCAACGCCGGTGCGAACGCCGGAAGCCTTTTCGCCGCCCAGAACTTCTTCCAGGCCAGCACCGGTAACAACGCGAACACCCTTAGCCTGCAGCTTGCGGCGGATGTATTCAGCCATTTCTGCATCGAACAGGTTAGGCATAACCTGGGAAGCCATATCAACTACGGTAACCTTCAGGCCCTTAGCCAGCAGGTTTTCAGCGATTTCGAGGCCGATGAAGCCGCCGCCTACAACAACTGCGCTGTGGCACTTGTTGTTATCAACGTATGCGCGCAGACCGATAGCATCGTCGGGAGTACGCATGGTGAAAACGCCTTCCTTGTCAGCGCCTGCAACAGCGGGAACGAAGGGAGTTGCACCGGTAGCGATAACCAGCTTGTCATAAGACACGACTTCGCCGTTTGCGAAGGTAACGGTCTTTGCAGCTGCATCTACCTTGGTAGCTTCCATGTTGGTCTTAACGGAAACACCGGTGAGACCCATGTACTTTTCGGGGGTGTTAACGATGAGTTCGTCGCGGGTTTCGATGCTGCCGCCTACATAGTAGGGAAGGCCGCAGCCTGCATAGGAAATGTCAGCGCTCTTGGTGTAAACGGTAACGGTTGCACTACGATCCTGACGCATGAGCTTGGCAGCGGTCTTAGTGCCAGCGGCAACGCCGCCGATGACTACAACATTCATAGCAGTACTCCTTTTAAAATTAATTTAAAAATTAAATTTTCTGACGGGATTGTGCTTACGCGGGAAAGGGCGGCAACCCCAAAACCGGAAATGCCGCCTAAAAACTGCAAGGTATATCAATATACCTTAAATTATGGCACGATTATAGCACGCACCAGCTGATAAAATCAACTCAAAGTATATTTATAGATTGATTATTTTATCTTATCACCAGTATTGCCAACTGCTCATGATGCCCGATCTGCTGTTTTCACTCTCGGAAAGGTGGAGGGAGGATGAGATCGTGGGAGGTGTTTTGTGTATTTTGCTACGGCAGGAAAGGGAATTTGGGAGAATATGCTGAAAATAAAGGTTTTTACAGCGGCTTTTCATGGCAAAAACAAGAGAAAAAGGCAAAATAGACAAAAAGCTGCGTTAAAAAATAGTCAATCCGCCAAAAATGGTGGAATTAACGAAAACAACAAAATATTGCATTGAAATATGTAGCAATTTCATATATAATGCGTTTATTATAAAAGTCATTGAATGACTCATTGAGTTCATAGGACTCATTGACTCAATGAGTCGAGAACTTAAAAGGAGTGAGGTTTCGTGGCAGACTACATCAAAAGAGAGCAGCATTCTCTCAGCGACCTTGTCAAAGACGCCATCGTGAAGATGATCACCACTGAAACTTTTCCCAACAACAAGCTTCCCGCAGAGAGCAAGCTGGCAGAGCGCTTTGGCTGCAGCGTTGCGGTAGTCCGCGAGGCGCTGCTGCTTTTGAGTAAGGACGGCGTTGTCACCAAGCGCCAGGGCTCCGGCAATTATTTCCATCTCAGCGCCCTGAACTCCGGCACCCGCATCGACCAGTTCCCCGGTTTCCGCCAGATGCTGCAGAACGAAGGTTACGAAGTGGATGCCCACAGCTGCGATTTCCGCAGCGAAGTGCCCGACGAAGAGATCCGCAAGGTGCTGCAGCTGAAAGAAGGGGAGACGGTCATCGCTTACGAGCGCCTTCTTTGTGCCAACGGCAACCCTGCCATCCTTTGTATGAACTACGTACCCGAAAAGCTTTTCCGCAGAGAAGTTCTCGATAGAGAATCCGATCTGCCCCTTTTCGATGTGTTCCGTGATTTCCTGCAGTTGGACACCGCATATGGCCGCATGCAGTTCCATCCCCATCTCACCACCGCTGAGGAAGCAAAGCGGCTGAAGATGAAAGAGGGGACCCCCGTCATTTTGATGGAAGAGCAGTATTACTCCCTGGACGACATTCTCATGGGCTGCAGCAAAGTGATTTTGAACGATCAGTACATTACTGTTAATATCCTGAGTCGATAGGAAGTGAAAGCATGAAAACAAGCGGCGCTATTATCAACGCCATCATCGTCACCGTAGACGCACAGCGCCGCGTGCTGACCGATGCAGGCATTCTCTGGCAGGACGGTATCATCACCGATATCGCTTCTTCCGCTGAGATCGCCAAGGCAGCGGAAGCTGCCGGTATCAAGGCTAAAGATGCCAAGGGAGCCATCGTGTTCCCCGGCCTCATCAACACCCACAATCACATTTTCCAGCACCTTTTGAAAGGTCTGGGTACCGACATGAACCTGGAAGACTGGTGGCCCACCGTCATCGGTCCTGCAGGTGTGAATCTCCGTGAGCAGCATCTGCGCGCTGCCGTGATGGGGGCAAGCCTGGAAGCGCTGCGCACCGGCTGCACCACCATCGTGGACTATATGCAGGTCCATCCCGTGCCCGGTCTTTCCGTTGCGGAATTGGAAGCAGCCAAGGAATCCGGCATCCGACTGATGTACGGCCGCGGTTTCCGCGACGGCGGCAAGAGCAACGTTTTCTCCCAGAAGGGTCTGAGTGAAAACCTGGAAGGCGTTTTTGAAGAAGTGGCTGAACTTAACCGCCGCTACTCCACCGAAGACAATCTCCGCCGCGTGTTCCTGGCGCCTGCTGCGCCTCCTGCCATTTCTCTGGAAGGTCTCGCTGCTACCGCAGCTTTTGCCAAGAAGGAAAACATCCCCGTTACCATGCACGTGTTCGAAACCATGAGCGACGACCGCGTCTGCCTGGAGCGCGACGGTGTGACCACCGTGGATTATCTGGATAAGGCAGGCATGCTTTACCCTGGTTTTCTGGCAGTACACTGCGTGCAGGTGAATGAGGATATCATCGATCGTTTCAAGAAAAACGACGTGAAGGTATCTCATAATCCTCTCTCCAACATGTATCTTGCCAGCGGTGTGGCTCCCGTGCCCGCTTACCGCAAGGCAGGTGTCACCGTCAGCCTCGGCACCGACGGCGCTGCCAGCAACAACTCCAACAACATGCTGGAAGTTCTCAAGAGCACCGCGCTTCTTCACAAGGTAGCTTCCGGTGATCCTCAGGCTGTCAGTGCTCCCGAAGTGCTGGAAATGGCCACCATGGGCGGTGCCCGCGCCATCGGCCTTGAAAAGGAACTGGGTTCTTTGGAAGTAGGGAAGAGGGCAGATATGTTCCTCTTCGATCCTCTCAAGTCTCCCACTTGCTGCCCCATGTTTGACCCCGTGTCCACTCTGGTCTATTCTTCCGACAGCCGCGGCGTCACCATGACGGTGGTAAACGGCAGAGTTCTGCTGGAAGATGACCGCTTCGTCCACGTGAACGAAGAAGAAGTGCTCCGCGAAGAGCAGCGTCAGGCCCGTGACCTGGCGGAAAAAACCGGTTTTAGCGGCGTATAAGCCGTTAAAATAAATAATTAACTTTCAAAAAGGAAGGAAATCAAAATGAAAAAGCTGTTATCCCTCATTCTGGCACTCATCATGGTTCTTTCTCTGGTAGCTTGCGGCAATTCCGCTGAAGACACTACCTCCGAAGACACCGCTACCTCCGAAGACGCACTGAAGGTTGCTATGCTCCTCACCGGCGACATCAACGACGCTGGTTGGTGCCAGAGCGCTTATGAAGGTCTGGTTCAGGCTCAGGCTGACTTCGGCGTAGAAATCGCTTACACCGAAAACCTGGTACAGGTTGACTTCGAAAGCTCCGCTCGTGAATACGCTGCTTCCGGCTACGATCTGATCCTGGCTGTTGGTAACGAATTCGGCGACGTTTGCGCAACTGTTGGTGCTGAATTCCCCGAAGTTAAGTTCGCTTGCTTCAACGGCAACACCGCTGTTGAACCCAACGTAGCTTCCTATCGTTACACCACCACCGAAACCGGCTTCCTGGCTGGCGTAGTTGCTGCTTCCTTCTCTCAGACCGGCGTTGTTGGTTACATCGTTGGCGCTTCCAACGCAAACATTCAGGACTCCCTGAACGCATTTGACGATGGTGTTGCTTTCGTTGATCCTTCCTACACCGCTCTGCAGGTTAACATCGACTCCATGACCGACGTAGCTCTGGCTAAGGAATCCGCTGAAGCTATGATCGACCAGGGTGCAGACGTTGTTCTCGGCAACGCTAACACCGCAGGTCTCGGCGTTATCCAGGCTGCTGACGAAGCTGGCGTTATG
>JAZQUM010000103.1:0-2944 GCA_045631305.1 Oscillospiraceae bacterium
CTTTTTCGAAACTTCATTACACGATGTCGCCGTCATCAAAGGCGTCCCCGCATTCGGGGCAGAACTTGGGGGGCTTTACACCCTTTTCAGGTTCCCAACCGCACTTATCACACTTGTACTGAGGCACACCTGCGGGCTTCTTGGCGCCGCACTCGGGGCAGAACTTACCCTTGTTCACTGCGCCGCAGGCACAGGTCCAGCCTTCTTCAGCAGGCTTCTTAGCGCCGCATTCAGGGCAGAAGTTGCCGTTGACGGTGGCACCGCAAGCGCACTTCCAGCCGCCTGCAGGTGCTGCGGGAGCGGGAGCGGGTGCGGGCTGCTGTGCTGCCTGCTGCTGACCCATGGCAAAGAGGTTAGCTGTGTTGCCGCCGCCCATATTGCCGACCATGCCCATGCCCATAAAGCCGGTCATAGCGCCTGCGCTGTTGCCGGCTGCGGTTTCCATAGCTCTGGCCTGCGCTGCAACAGAGCGGGCACCTGCCAGAGTGGGATCGGAATAGAACAGGGTTTCCTGCATTTCGCGGATCTTCTTTTCGGTTTCTTCATCGGGACGGATGGAGGAAATACCGAAGGAAACGATCTCCAGACCGCGCAGATCGCGCCACTTGTTGGAAAGGATCTCGTTGAGGGTATCTGCCATTTCCATGGTGTGCATGGTCAGGTCAGAATAAATAATGCCCTGCTGGGAGATCTTGCCGAAAGCGGGAGAGAGTGCCGTCAGCAATTCGGTGCGCATCTGGCTTTCCAGATTCTGACGGGTATAGGCTTCTTCCACATTGCCGCAAACGCTGGTGTAGAACAGCAGGGGATTTGCCACGCGGAAGCTGTATTCACCGAAGCAGCGGATGCCGATAGTAAGGGTGCGAGCCACGCTGCGGTCCACCAGGGCCGTGATGGAAATGGGCGCAGGGGTGCCGTACTTATTGCCAAGGATCTCCTTGGTGTTGAAATAGTAAATGCGCTGATCCTTGGGTGCTTCGCCGCCGAAGGTGAAGCGCTTACCGATATTCTGGAACACAGACTTGATGCCCTCGCCCAAAGAGCCCGCAAAGATAGAAGGCTCGGTGGAGGTATCGTAAGTATATTCGCCGGGCTCAGCGCAGACATCCACTACCTTGCCCTGTTCCACGATCATCATGCACTGACCGTCTGCCACAGCGATGACAGAACCGTTACTGATGATGTTGTCGCTGCCCTTGGTGTTGCTGGATCTGCCGGAAACTCTCTTCTGACCCTTTACAGCCAGAACATCTGCGCCCAAAGCTTCACAATAAAAGTAATCTTTCCACTGATCGGCCAGAACGCCGCCTGCAGAACCAAATGCTGCTTTAATGAGTCCCATAATGTTCTCCTTTCTATTTCAGAACAAACGGAATCGCACCGTTGCCTCTCATGTCTATTTATGTCCTTATTATCTCACAATATAGTCCCACCTGTCCAGTAATAAGTGCGCGTAGCTTTACACCGCGATAAAAGCAAAAAAGAAGACCACCTTTCGGTGGTCTTCTTGAAAACTCGAAGCGTAAAGATTAGCGCTTGGAGAACTGGGGAGCGCGACGAGCTGCCTTCAGACCGTACTTCTTGCGTTCCTTCATACGAGGATCGCGGGTCAGGAAGCCAGCCTTCTTCAGGATAGCGCGATATTCGGGAGCTACGGACAGAAGAGCGCGGGAGATACCGTGACGCAGAGCGCCGGCCTGGCCGGAAACGCCGCCGCCTTCAACGGTAGCAACGATGTCTACCTTGCCGAGGGTATCGGTGGAGACCATGGGCTGACGAACTACCATCTTCAGGGTTTCGAGACCGAAGTAATCATCGATGTCACGACCGTTGATGGTGATAGCGCCGGTACCATTGGGGAACAGACGAACGCGGGCAACAGAGGACTTTCTGCGGCCGGTGCCATACATATAGGGCTTCTTAGAAGTATACATTCTTCGGTTCCTCCTTACTTAACTTCGAAAACTTCGGGCTTCTGAGCCTGATGTTCGTGGGTGCTACCAGCGAACACGTGCAGACGCTTCAGGGAGTCCTTGGTTACGGTGTTGCGGGGCATCATGCCGCGAACTGCAACGCGCATAGCCAGTTCGGGCTTTTCAGCCATCATAACGCGGTACTTGGTTTCCTTCAGACCGCCAACCCAGCCGGAGTGAGTACGATAGTACTTCTGATCGGCCTTCTTGCCGGTGAGAACTGCCTTGCCAGCGTTGATGATGATAACGTTGTCACCGCAGTCAGCGTGGGGGGTGTAGGTAACCTTCAGCTTGCCGCGCAGCAGGTCAGCTGCAGCAACAGCGGTCTTACCCAGGGGCTTGCCAGCTGCATCGATAACGTACCACTTACGTTCGATGTTGCTCTTGTTAGCCATGAAAGTGGACATGAGTGTTTCCTCCGTTTTTTTATTATAAATTGCTATTACTTTACTTTTTCATGCTCTCTTGGTAAAATTACCTCAGAAAGCTGCGCATTTGCGGCTGGGCCACAACCGCGCAAGATTATTTATAACATAAGGCATTTTCAAAGTCAACAACAATTTAATTTATCTATAACAAACCTCGTAATATCTCCCGTTTGCTCCCGTTTGCTCCTGTTTTCTCATTTCGCAAATTCATTTTTTCTTTTTTTCAGGAAAGGAACCGCTCCTTATGCAGCACATTTTAGGTCAGATCCGCCGCTGTGTGGAAGATTATCATATGATCGAAGCAGGTGACCGCATTGCCGTTGGTGTCTCCGGCGGCAAGGATTCTCTGGTGCTTCTTTGCGCCATGGCACGGCTTCGGGAATTTTATCCCCTCCCCTTCACACTGGAAGCCATCACCCTCCATCCCGGTGTGCCGGGGCTGGATTTCTCCCCGGTGACGGAGCTTTGCCAAAAGCTCTCCGTGCCTTACACCATTGTAGACGTACCCATCTACCAGATCGTTTTCGAAGAGCGCAAGGAAAA
>JAZQUM010000104.1:0-3832 GCA_045631305.1 Oscillospiraceae bacterium
CCGTTGCCTGCCACGGCTCCGGTATGTTCGGCGCTCACCCCGACCTTTCCTGCGTGTCCATCAAGATGAATTTCGACGGTACCTGCGTTCTCTATTCTCCCTGCCAGGACATGGGTAACGGTTCCATCTCCACCCAGAAGCAGCTCATCAGCTCCGTCACCGGCATCTCTCTGGATAACATCCGCACCATCTACGGTGACACCGACCTCACCTCTTACGACTTCGGCTGCTACGGTTCCCGTGGTACTTACGTTTCCGGTATGGCTGCTCTCAAGGGCGCTCAGCAGCTCAAGGCTGAGCTTGCCAAGGAAGCCGGCGCGCTTCTGGGCTGCGCTCCCGAAGATGTTGACTTCCATGATGACTGCGTGTTCTACGGTGATAAGAGCGCTACCATGGCACAGGTCATGGATTACTCCCGCAACACCACCCAGCGCGAGATCTCCGTGTTCACTTCCCACGGCTCCGAAGCATGCCCCATCCCCTACGGCGCACATATCGCCAAGGTGGAAGTAAACATCAAGACCGGCGAAACCAAGGTGCTGAAGTACGCTGCCGTTCACGATGTGGGTAAGATCCTCAATCCTCTGGGCCTTGAAGGCCAGCTGGAAGGCGGCATCGTCATGGGTATGGGTCAGGCCCTCATCGAAACCTGCGAAGTGGATGCCACCGGTACCGTGAAGAACAACAACTTCCGTTCCTATAAGATCATGAAGTCCACCGACCTTCCCAAGGAAATGCTCCTTGGCTTCGTGGAAGGCGAAGCTCCCATCGCTCCCTATGGCGCAAAGTCCATCGGCGAGTGCTGCGTCGTTCCCACTCTGGGCGCCATCGGCAACGCCGTTGCCAACGCTCTGGATGTGGAAGCCAACCGCCTGCCTCTCAATCCCCAGCGCGTTCTGGGCTACCTGGCCGACAAGCAGTAAGTTAAAAGCAAAAGAGTGTGTGTCACACGACACACACTCTTTTTTGTTTAAAAGCGAACACTCACCGTAATCATTCGCCAAAATTCCACAAGGTGTAATCAAAAAGCCTTCCCCGAAAGAGGAAGGCTTTTCTTATTTCATATTGATAACATACAGCCCGGCAAGGCAGATGAGCATGCCCAGCATTTTATTCCAGGTCAGGGGTTCTTTATACACCAGCAGCCCCACGAAAAGCAGGATCACCGCAAGGAAGGCGCTTTGCACCAAAGAGGCGGTGCTGATTTGCCAGCCTGCTTTATAGGCATAGATGAAACCCACTTCCAGCCCCACGATCACAAGGCCCAGCACATAGGGCGCCCAGTTCAGGCGGGTGAGCTCTTTCAGCAGCTGTGCCCCCTTATCCACGGTGAAATACATGGCGGCGGAGGCTGCGGCACCCACAAGATAGGTAACGGTCAAAGAGGCGAAGGGACTGACTCCGTCGGGAACGCTTTTGGCGCAGATCTGATAGACCACGTTGGAAAGCACCACCAGAGCGATGGGCCAAATGTAATGGAACATACTGTATCCTCCTGAAAGCCCGCCTCCCACGCCTTTGGGCTATTTTTTATGCTCTCGTGTCGGCAATACCCTTGCGGTGTAGCAGCATCACAAGAAGAGGGATCAGCACCAGCTGCAAAATGATGCCGGGGATGGCCCCGGTGACGGCGCCTGAGAGAAAAGCGGCGAAGGTGAAGCTGCCGTTTGTGAGCCCCATGCAGAGGAACATCACAAGGCCCCACACCACGCGGCCCAGCACCATGGCGGAAAGCAGGGCAAGGTAGATATTGGCCTTTGTGGGTTTCAAGTGGCGGTGGAGCACACCTGCCACAAGCCCGTAAACCGCCAGTTCAAATGCCATGCAAAGGGCGGTGGGGAAGAAGGGGGGCATGCCCAAAATCAGCGAGCGGGTCAAAGGTGCCAGCGCGCCCACGGCAAGGCCCCACGGGCCACCGCAGAAGAAGCCGCACAGCAGCACGGGGATATGCATGGGGCAGAGCATGGCGCCGATCTGCGGCACCTGCCCTGTCAAAAAGGGCAGCACATAGGCAAGGGCCAAAAACAGGGCGGAGAGCACCAGTTTTTTCACGCGGTTCATAAAAGATCCTTTCCATAAAAAAACGCCACCGCCCCCTTGGGGAGCAGTGACGCCTTCATGACATCAAAAAATTCAGCTGAAAGTCGCTGTGGGAAAGCGGCTTCAGCCGCCTGCACCCTCTTCAATGAGAGCAGGAAAAGTATACCACGGGGCAGAGAAATTTGTCAACATTGGGCAAGGTCTGCCATTTTATCCACCGCGTCGGCAATGAGGGTGGAAAGGCTCAGGTCCTGCACGCCGGCGATAAGGTTATCGCAGCGGTTCATGGGCAGGAGAATGCGCTTGGCCTCTGCCCGGGCCACGGCGCAGGCCATCTTTTCCGTGATCTCGCCCAGCATGGCATCCGCAATGACGATGCCCACGGGGCCGACGATGATATCCGCCTTGCGGCAGGCCACCACAACGGGGTTTTCCCCGGTGGCACTTTCTTCCGCCCCGGCTTTGAGCATGGCGGCGGTGGCAACGGCATTGGTGCCAACGGCCATAATGCGGCTTTGGGGCAGGCGGGCGCGGATCTCTTTAATGAGCTGGGCGCCAAGGCGGCCGCCCTGTCCGTCGATAACAAGAATATTCATAGACGCTCTCCTTTATTCTCTGGGCAAGTCAAATCTTCTGCGGGTGATGACGCGGCCCTGCCACACAAGGCTCACGCCGCTGCCGGGGGTGATGACCACGTCCGCGTCGGCGCGCTGACGGTTTAAGCTGAAAAGATAGGTGATGCCAAGGGCCTCATCATAGTGCCACTGCTTGCACACTGTGGCGCCGCCCACGGAGAAAATGCCGATATCCCCGCTGCGCATCAGGTCGTGGTTCACAAAAACGATGCTGCCATCCCCGAACCAGGGCTCCATACTGTCGCCCGAAAGGCGCACCGCGTAGGCAGCGCCCTGGGGGTCGTCAGGCGTCAGGGTATAGGGCACGGCGGTCTGACCCGTTTCCCCTGCGGCAAAGCCTGCGGCGGAAGGCTCGCAGAAAAGGTTGATGACGCGGCACTCCCGCTCTTCTTCCGCTTCCAGCGCGCGGCGCTCTTCTTCCATGCGCCCTTGCTCCTCCTGGGCTACGGCGCGGAGCATGGCTCTGCCGTGGGCATCCAGCGCGTCATAAGTGGCGGCAAGGGTGCGGGCGGCGGGAGAAAACTCCGCGTCGAGGCTTGCGTGGTCCACGTCGAAATCTCCCAGACGGCGGCCGCAGGCATAGGCCAGGGCGCGGATGGTTTCCAGGCTGGGGGAGCGGGTGTCGCCTGCGATGATTTTATTGATGGTGCCCTTGGGCACGCCGCTTTTGAGACTGAGTTCGTCAATGGTCAACTTGGCCTCCCGACGGAATTTCACGATCAATGCGCCGATATCCATAAGCGGTTCTCCTTTTGCGGGCGGGATTTTTCAGGTCTCTTCTTTCCTTTCATTCTACCCAAGGGGATGGGGTGTGTCAAGTCTTTTGTTCCGTTTGCGGAATTATTTGGCCACGAATGCTTCTTGACATATACCGAATACGGAATTATAATGCAAAGCGAAATCTCAAATACGGAAAGGAGGCGTGCCGTAAATGACACGAAATGACAGAATGCTGGCCTTTCGCCTGCGGCTGGATGGGCTGAGTTGGAAGCAGGTGGGCATGGCCATGGGCTATGATGGCCGCAGCGTGCAGCGGGACGTGGAAAAAGTGGTGAGCCGCGGTCAGCGCCGTCCCAGAACGGCTTTTGCCGGCCTTAGCCGCTACATCACCCAGTATTGCGGCGGCTCCATGCGGGAGTTTGCACGCCAGTGTGGGC
>JAZQUM010000105.1:0-14425 GCA_045631305.1 Oscillospiraceae bacterium
GGCCGCCGCCATCCTTTGCGGCAAGATAGGGGAAGCGCCAAATGTTGCCAAGGCCTACAGCGCTGCCTGCGGCTGCCAGCACGAAGCCAAGGGAACCGCTGAATTTATTTTCTTTACGGGGTGCGTCCATAATGATACCTCTGTATTTTTCGTTCTCGCTGCGCAAGCGCACAACACAAATAGAATACCATGCTAAAAGACGGTAAGTCAACCAAGAAAAGGCGGTTTTCGGCAAGGTTTGAGGGCAAAAAAGGGTGAAAAACGCGGATTTTATGAGGTTTTCTGCGGTTTGAAAAATTTTTTAAATTTTTTTAAAAAAAGTGTTGACTTTCCGAAAAACGTCTGCTATTATAACTCTTGTCTGTTGAACAGATGCGAGATGGCGGCGTAGCTCAGTTGGCTAGAGCACGCGGTTCATCCCCGCGGTGTCCCCGGTTCAAATCCAGTCGCCGCTACCATCTTCCAGCAAGATGCGTGAGCGTCTTGCTGGAAACCCCTCGGGGATGCAAAAGTTCAATGGCCCGTTGGTCAAGTGGTTAAGACACGGCCCTTTCACGGCTGTAACATGGGTTCGAATCCCGTACGGGTCACCAAAAAGAGAGGATACGCTTCGCGTAACCTCTCTTTTTATTTTGCTTGTGCGTGGGATTCGCCTTTTCTGCGGAAAAGCCACGGCGGTTGCAACATGCCACCGGCATGTTGCTAAGCGCCGCCTTTTGGATCTCTTTGAGCTCCAAACCGAGAGGGTCCGGGCGCAAGAAAAACCTTCCGGGGGATTTTTTGCTTTTCCCCGCGTGGGAGAATCCGGGTGCGCGGGTGCGGCTCGGAGAGCTGCGAACGCGCAGCCAAACTGAAGTTGTGCTGTTGATCCCTCCCTCAGTCAGCCTGTCGGCTGCCAGCTCCCTCGTTAGCGGGAGCCGATAGCTACCCTATTTTCTTTCCAAAAAAGTGTTGCTTTTTCCGCTTGCTCTGCTATAATACTTACTGTTGAGGACATGGAGGCTTAGCTCAGCTGGTTAGAGCGCCTGCTTCACACGCAGGAGGTCACTGGTTCGAGTCCAGCAGTCTCCACCAACAAGAAAACACCACCCATCAGGGTGGTGTTTTTTTGTTGGTGCGGGGCTCGAAAGGCGGCAGCGGTGCTGCGGCACAAGGGGAAACGGAAAGAATAAGGCCGGGCGGCATTTCAAATGATTGTATTTTGTCAGCGATTATGCTACGATGACAACAAAACAACATGGGGGGGTTCGCCATGAAAAAGAAATTCTTGTGTCTGATTCTTACGCTTGTTATGGTTTTTAGTTTGGTGCCCTCTGCCGTCGCCGCAAATGATGAAGCGACACAGGCTGCCCAAACGCTGTATGAGTTAGGACTGTTCAGAGGAACTGGCACCAATCCCGATGGCACCCCGATTTTTGATCTTGACAAAACCCCTACCCGCAATCAGGCGGTCATCATGCTGGTGCGCCTGCTGGGCAAAGAGCAGGAAGCCCTTGCAGGAAACTGGAAACTGCCTTTTACCGATGTTCCAAAAGGCTCCACGGCGTATCCCTATATTGGCTATGCTTATGCTAATGGATTGACCAACGGCACCACAGCAACTACATACAGCGGAGGGAATCCCATCCGCGCCAACCAGTATATTGCCTTTGTATTGCGCGCTCTGGGATACGTCTCCGGTGAGGATTTCAAGGTCTCTACGGCATGGGAATTCTCTGACCAAATCGGGCTAACTGATGGTCGCTATGATTCTTCTACAACGGAGTTCTTGCGCAGTGACATCGCGCTTATTTCCGAAAGTGCTTTGTCTACCAGCCTGAAAGGCTCCAATGTAATGCTCCTGCGCAAACTTTACAATCAGAAAAGTGCTGCCAACTGGGCTTCTACGGCGAAAACAAAACAGGTTTCCTCAATGGGACTGCCCGCAGCCATCGGCAAGACCACCTTGTCTTATAACGACGCTTATGCTCTGTTGGGCAAAGACCCCGCAATCATTGCAGACGCCGTAAAAACGGTAGGCGACGTGGTACAGTACATGATTGCGGCGAATTTCAGCGGCTATGCCCCCGGCACCTTTACGCCATGGTATAGAAGCGGAGGAGAAGAATGGGGCTTCGATCCTCCCGGTGAAGAACAGCTACGGCAGAATTACGGAACCTGCTGTGCTGGTTATGTGAATATGGCTTTGTATTTGCTCAAGGGCGACTATGAAGAACAGGGCGTGATCCGCTGGATGGGCGGCGGCAACCACACGATTGCCTATGTCCTTGCCAACGGAAAATACTATGTCTTTGATCCGACCGAATATCGGGGTGGGAACAGTGGTTCCGTTACCGTGTTGGACCGATTGGAGGATTACTATAATCAAATGCCAACTGACTACCCTAAGTCTGAGATGACCAATCTGGTGGCATTTAAGAATACGGATATCTGCTATCCTTGGGGCTGGGACAGCAGAACCAATACGCTTATCTTCCCGACGGAAACAAAGGAACATGTGATTCAACTTTACCCTCAAAATTCTTCTGCAAGCATTTCTTTCGCAGATGTAGGCATTGATATTCCCGCGTGGAACACTGATGAGCTGGACATTCCCGCTTCCCACACCATGTATGACACCTATGAGGCATTGAAAGAAAAATTCATGGACTCAGACATCTCTCTTTTGTTTAGTAACGGTTTCTTGGCTCAAGAAGACTCCGGCTTTGGAACTGGGAGAGGCTATCATCAGATAACTGTTCAGGCAGATGGCCGTGCCATTGCCAACTACACGGTGAAAAGCAGTGATCCATCCATCTGCGAAGTCCGCGTAGAAGCAAATGGATTGTTAATTTTCATACCGAAGCAAAGCGGTTCTTGCACACTGTATATCACTTATCGAGGGCAGACCGCCGAGTTCTATTATCATACAGCTTTTGATGCGTGACCAGATCTTTTGACACGAGACTCTGTCAATCTCGTTTCGAATACAAATAGCAGAACAGGGAGCCGAAATTGGTTTGGCAAGTGGAGTGCATGCAGCGAGCGAAGCGAGTCGCTGTCCAGCAGTCTCCACCAAAAAAGCAGTTACCCCATCGGGGTAGCTGCTTTTTTCTTTGCTGCTTGGCTCGAAAGGCGGCAGCGGTGCTGCGGCGCAAGGGGAAACGGAAAGAATAAGGCCGGGCGGCATTTCAAATGATTGTATTTTGTCAGCGATTATGCTACGATGATAGCAGAACAATATAGGAGGATTCGTCATGAAAAAGAGAGTTTTGAGTCTTATTCTGACGCTTATTATGGTTTTGAGTCTGCTTCCCGCTGCCTCTGCTGCCGGCAGTGAGATGAGAGTGGCGGCGCAGTGCCTTTACGAACTGGGCCTTTTCAAGGGAACGGGCACCAATGCCGACGGGACGCCTATCTTTGATCTGGACAAAACCCCCACCCGCAACCAGGCTGTGATCATGCTGGTGCGCCTTTTGGGCAAAGAAGAGGAAGCTTTGGCAGGGGATTGGGACTTGCCTTTTACCGACGTTGTGAAGGGCTCCACCTCCTATTATTATATTGGCTACGCTTATGCCAATGGTCTTACCAACGGCACCACCGCCACCACGTACAGCGGCGGCAATCCCATCCGTGCCAATCAGTATATTACTTTTGTCCTTCGCGCACTGGGTTACACCTCCGGCGAGGACTTTAAGGTTTCTACGGCGTGGGAGTTTTCCGACGAGATCGGCCTTACGGACGGCCGCTACAACGCAAAGACCACCACCTTCAAGCGGGGGGATGTGGCCTTCGTCAGCAAGAGCTCTCTTGGGGTGCAGCTCCATGAAGAGAGCCGCACGCTGGCAGAAAAGCTGATTGCCGGCGGCGTGTTTACTGCCCAGCAGTATGAAAAGGCTATTGAGCCCCCGGTGATTTTGAAGGAAACGGATGTAATCAACCCTGCCGTTTATTTCTCCATTGAGGGGAGAATGCTGGGGGCGGACGAGGGCTACCGCACAGCTGCCGGCTCTTACGTGGTGACACCCTATCTCCGTGGTGAGCGCTTCACCGAATTTGAAGTGGAATGCGAGTATGGAACGGGAACGGTGAAGAAGAATGCAGATGGCACCTTTACGGTGAAGTTCCCGGCGAAAGATAGCCTGGATATTGCTCTTTGGTATGACTTCACCGAGTACGAAACGGTGGATGAAAATGGCAATAAATCTACCTCCATCGGAAGAACCAAACGCAGTTTGACCTTCTCTCCTCCCATTGCCAACAAGGGCTTCGTTTTGAGCAGAAACGGCAAAAACATCCTGCCGGGCACGGGCTTTGGCGATAATTTCAGCCCCTTCTTCGTGACAGAGATCTACTATAACGGCGTGCGGCTGGAGGATTACACCGTGACGGCTGCGGAGGGCGCACCCTTCACCGCCTCCATTCAGGCGGACGGTACGCTGCTGATGATGAAAAATAAACGCGGCAGAGGAAAGATTACCGTGACCTATCAGGGAAAGACGGCAACCTTTGAAGTGGTTATGGGTTAAGACAAGAGAAAAAGGAGCGGGAGAGATCCCGCTCCTTTTGTTTGAGGGAGGCGGCTTGCTTTTTTCTCCCGTTTGGGGTACAATCCTCTTTGGAAAAATTAACGGAGGATAATCCTATGAAAATAGCAGTACCTTTTGAAAACGGCCAGGTATTCCAGCATTTTGGACACAGCGAAAACTTTAAGCTTTACGAAGTTGCCTGCGGCGACGTGATCCCCGGCGAAGTGGTTGCCGTCAGCGGCAGCGGCCACGATGCAGTGGCAGCTTTTCTTGCCGATCAGGGCGTGGATCTCGTAATCTGCGGCGGCATTGGCGGCGGCGCAGAAGCGGCTCTTGCTGCGTCTAACATTGAGGTTTGCTCCGGCGCAGAAGGCGACGCTGATGCAGCGGTTCAGGCTTTCCTCAGCGGCGAACTGGAATCTGCCGGTGTCAACTGCGACCATCACGGTCACGGCGAAGAAGAAGGCTGCGGCTGCGGTTGCAGCGGTGGTTGCGGCGGCTGCGGTGGCGGCTGCGGCGGTGGCGCAATGGAATACCTCTTCGAAGGCGCCAACGTGGGCAAGACCTGCAAGACCCACTATCGCGGCACGTTGAACGATGGCACCGTGTTCGACTCTTCCTATGATCGCGGCGAACCTCTGGAATTCGTTTGCGGCGTGGGCATGATGATCCGCGGTTACGACGAAGCTGTTGCCAACATGAAGGTGGGCGAAAGCATCGACATCCACCTGACTCCCGATCAGGCTTACGGTTATCCCAATCCCAACCACATTTTCACCATGCTGGTGAAGAACATTCCCGGCAGCGAAAATCTGAAAGCAGGCGACAAGGTTGCCCTCTACAACGAAGCAGGCCAGCCCCTGCCCGTGACCGTCACCGCTTGCGACGGCACTTCCATCACCTTCGACGCCAACCACGAAATGGCCGGCAAGGACCTGAACTTCCACATCGAACTGGTAGAAGTCAGCGAATAAGGAATAGAAAACACCGCTCTTCGGGGCGGTGTTTTTTCTTGCAATTTGGGTTTTGGGTTGTTCAAATCCGCGGTCGCTTATGGTAAAATGAATAAGTTAAGGCTAAAATCTCCCGCAAGGGCTACTTATATGTAAACGAGGGTGCGCTCATGGAAGAAATTCTGCGTCTGAAAAAATCCAATTGCAAAAACTGTTATAAATGTATCCGCCACTGCCCCGTGAAGGCCATCCGCTTTTCTGCAGGGCAGGCACACGTGGTGGAGGATGAGTGCGTTTTGTGCGGCCAGTGCTTCTCCGTCTGCCCCCAGAACGCCAAGCAGATCTCCTGCGACATGGAAAAGGTGCGTGTGATGCTGATGGAGGGTTCTCCCGTTTACGCCAGCGTTGCCCCCTCTTTTGCCGCTGCCTTCCCCGGCATCGGCATCGATGCGCTGCAGGATGCCCTTCGTGAGCTGGGCTTTGCCGGCGCGGAGGAAACCGCTGTGGGCGCCACCATGGTGAAAACCGAATATGAACGCATTTTGCGGGAAGAAGGCCCCGACATTCTGGTCTCCTCCTGCTGCACCAGCGTGAATCTTCTCATGCGAAAGCATTATCCCGATACCCTCTTTGCGCTGGCTCCCGTGCTCTCCCCCCTGCAGGCACACTGCGCGGATATCCGCCGCCGATTTGACGGCGCCAAGACTGTTTTCATCGGTCCCTGCATTGCCAAAAAGCAGGAAATGGCAGAGTGTGACACCATTGACGCGGTGCTCTCCTTTGAAGAGCTGCGCGCCTGGCTCAACGAAAAGGGCGTGGAACTCAAGCCCCGCGCCGATGAGCGCGCAGGGGGCAAGACCCGCATGTTCCCCACCACCGGCGGCGTGCTGGGCACTATGGAGCGCCTGGAGGACTACACCTACCTTGCCGTGGACGGCATGGATAACTGCGCTGCCGTGCTGGAAGAAATTCGCGCGGGCAGTTTGCACCGCTGCTTTATTGAGCTTTCTGCCTGCCAGGGAAGCTGCGCCAACGGCCCCCTTCTGGGCAATCATCCCGCTACCCCCGCCCGCAACACCGCAGAAATTCTGCGCTATGTGAAAGAAGGGGACTTTAAGGTGGCCCAGCCTGCCAAGGAGGACTGCGCCCACGCATATCTCCCCATTACCCACTCCGCCCGCATGCCTTTGGATCTGCAGATCGAAAGCATGCTGAACAAAATGGGCAAGAGCAGCGAAGAAGAGCGTCTCAACTGCGGCTGCTGCGGTTACAACACCTGCCGCGAAAAGGCCATTGCCATCATTCAGGGCAAGGCGGAGCTCTCCATGTGCCTGCCTTACATGATGAAAAAGGCAGAGGGCTTCTCCGACACCGTTGTGGATAACTCCCCCAACGGCATTCTGGTGCTCAATGATGACCTGGAAGTGCAGAAAATCAACCCCGAAGCCTGCCGCTTGCTGCACGTGAAAAACGAAAAGGACGTGCTGGGCGACGACGTGAGCCGATTGATGGAGCCCGCCATTTTCAAAAAGGTGCGTGAGAGTGAAAAGCAGATCACCAAGGAGCAGGCATACCTCACTGAATACGGCTTCTATGTGGACCGTACCACCCTTTATAACAGCGAATACCGCCTCTTTATCTGCATCCTCCGCGACGTGACAGATGAAATGGTGCAGCAGGAAAAGAAGCTGGAAATGCGCCTGCAGGCTGTGGACATCGCCAACGGCGTTGCTAAAAAGCAGCTCAAGATCGTGCAGGACATTGCGTCCCTCCTGGGTGAGACCGCTGCCGACACCCTCATTGCCATTGACCGCCTGAAGGAGACTATTTCTGATGATTGAAAGTCTTTATGCTGATATTGGCTACCAGAGCCTGACCAAGGCCGGCGAGATCGTTTGCGGTGACCACGTGGAAAAGATCGAGCAGGCCGACGGGTCTATCGTACTGGTGCTGGCAGACGGATTGGGCAGCGGGGTGAAGGCCTGCATCCTTTCCACCCTGACTTCCACCATCCTCTCCCGCATGATGGCGGAGAATCTGCCGGTTTCCGAGTGTGTGCAGGCCATTGCCGAGGCGCTGCCGGTTTGCTCCGTGCGCCAGCTGGCTTATTCCACCTTTACGGTGATCAAGATCACCCCCAACGGCATGGCCATCATCGTGCAGTACGACAACCCCGGCATCGTGATGATCCGCGACGGCAAGGAAGTGCCCATTCCCTTTACCCACATCACCATTGACGGCAAGCTGATCGAGTCTGCCGCTGTGCGGCTGAAAAAGGGCGACGTGCTCATGACCTTCAGCGACGGGGCGGAAAACGCGGGCGTTGCCCCCGGCAAGAGCTATGAGTTCAAGTGGGGCAGAGACGATATTGTGGAATACATGGAGCCGCTGTCTCTTGCGGGTTACTCGGCTAAAACCTTGAACACCATTTTCCTCAACGAGTGCCTGGAGCGCTATCACGGCGCCCCGGGGGACGACACCACCGCCCTCACGGTGCATATGCGCACCCGCGAGCAGGTGAATCTGGTGTTTGGTCCGCCTGCCAACGTGGAGGACAACGAAAAAATGATGTCCCTTTTCTTCTCCAAGGGCGGCAAACACATCGTTTGCGGCGGCACCACCGCCCGCATTGCAGCCGACTATCTGGGCAAGGCCCTGATTCCCGGAGAGAAAAAAGAGGAGGATATCCCTCCCACCAGCACCATTGAGGGGGTAGATCTCGTTACCGAGGGCATCATCACCATCGACCGCGTGCTGACTTACGCCAAGGATTTTCTGGCGGACAACGAGTCTTTTGAGCAGTGGTGCTATAAGCGGGACGGCGCGTCCCTCATTGCGCGGATGCTTTTTGAAGAGGCCACCGATGTGAATCTCTTCGTGGGCCGCGCGGTGAACCCCGCCCATCAGAACCCCGAGCTGCCCATCAACTTCAGCGTGAAGATGCAGCTGGTGCGTGAGCTGGCGGAAAGCCTGGAAGAAATGGGCAAAAAAGTCCGCGTGACGTATTTTTAAGCGAGACCAAAAGGAGAATTTATGAAAAGAGTTTTGAGCCTGTTGTTGGCTTTGGTTATGATGCTTTCCATGCTTCCCGTTGCTGCGGCGGCAGAGAAGGTTGAGGCAGCAGAAGCTGCGGAGGCACTTTTTGCGCTGGGCCTTTTCAAGGGGACCGGTACCAATGAAGACGGGACGCCCATTTTTGATCTGCAGAAGACGCCCACCCGCAATCAGGCGGTGATCATGCTGGTGCGTCTTTTGGGTAAGGAAGAGGAAGCTTTGGCGGGCAACTGGGAACTCCCCTTTACCGATGTTGCCAAGGGGTCTACCTCGTATGCCTACATCGGCTACGCCTATGCCAACGGCCTTACCAACGGCACTTCTGCCACCACCTACAGCGGCTCCAATCCCATCCGCGCCAATCAGTACATCACCTTTGTGCTGCGTGCGCTGGGCTATGTGTCCGGTGAAGACTTCAAGGTGAGCACTGCCTGGGAGCTTTCCGATGCCATCGGGCTTACGAAGGGAGAGTACAACGCGGCAAACGCCGGTAAATTCCTGCGCGCCGATGTTGCTTTGATCTCCAAAAACGCCCTCTCTGTGAACTATAAAGGAAGTTCGCAGGTGCTGCTGGAGCGGGTGAGAGAGGAAACGGAAGCTACCATTGATTTTGCTGCTATGCTGGAAGAGGCCTCCCAGAACCACAAGGAGATGTTTGATAACCGTGCCGTGGCGGAAGATTTCCAGAGCTATCTTAAAGAAGACACTGCCGCAGCCAACCTTTTGACTGCCGCCGAGGTGGAAATTTTGCTGGACCATTCCCGCGCCCGCCCTGCTACCATTACCTATCAGCAGGCGGCTTACGATGTGGACGTGCTGTTCCGCGCTTTTAAATCGGCTTACGGCGCTTACTATTACTTCGGCGAGGCTGCTTTTGATGAAGCAAAAGCGGAAGTGATGGCCTGGCTCAAGGGGAAAACCACCATTCGGGTGGAGGAATTTGAAAGCGCACTGGCAAAAGCTTTTGATTTCTTGCGGGATGCCCACAGCTATGTGGCAAAGCGCAAGGTGGAAACAGACATTCGCTATGAATACTATTACTGCCTCAACCAGCACTATGCGCTGGATCAGGCGGGATACTACAAATACATCAACGGGGAGAAATGGTATGTGGACGCATTCAGCGATGCCCGGGTTACCATGGAGCCCAGTTTGACGGCGGCAGGGGAACTGGTTTATGCACCCGTTTTGTTCTGCACGGCCAGCACTATGAAAAATAGTTCCGTTACGCTGAAAAATGCTGCAGGCAAGACCCAGAGCCAGGCTTTGAGCTGGAAGCTCAGTGTGGCTTACGGTGACTACTGCCGCACACCTGAATTTGAACTTCTGGAAGAGCAGGGCATTGCCTATATTTCCATTCGCAATTTCGACCACCAGTATGAAAAGGGTGAACTGGCAGATTTCGTGGCCAGCGGCACGGCGGTGAAAGATGCCAAAGCGGTGATTTTTGACATCCGCGCCAACGGCGGCGGTGGTGACATTTTCGGCCGCGACTGGGTGCAGAACTTCACAGGAAAGCGCCCGGAAATCACAGAGTGTTTTGCGCAGCGTTACAGTCCCCTTTTCGCGGCGGCATGGGAGAAGCGAGGGTTCCCCGTGGATGAAGGCGTGGAAATGGGCACCTACAGAGCCAACTATATCCTTGCAAAGCAGATCGCAAATGACATCCCCGTTATCGTGCTGGTGGATGACAAGTGCGGCTCTGCCGGAGAATCCATGCTGAACTTCCTGCGTGGCATGGATAATGTGCTGGTGATTGGCAGCAACTCTGCCGGTTTCCAGCTGGGGGGCAACACCATTGCCATCCGCTTGCCCAATTCCAATTTGCATTCTGAAGTGGGCTCTGCGCTGCAGTTTGCCTTCACCTCCGAAAATGTGGACTTCAAGGGTTATGAGCCCGACGTTTGGTGTAATCCTGAAATTGCTTTGGAGGCAGCTTTGAACATGCTGCTGCGCTACGAGGTGGCAGATGCTTCCACCTGGTCTGCGCTGCGCTCGGTGCTGGCAAAATAACTGTTCCAACAAGAAAAGCACCGTCTTCGGACGGTGCTTTTCTTTTTGCTTTATTTGAAGTAATAGACGCCGCCGGGGGTGAGTTCACCCAAAAGCTCGCTGACAGTCACCAGCTGGTAGCCTTGGGCGATGAGATCGGGGATGAGGCGGGCCATGGCGTCCACGGTGGATGTATAAAGATCGTGGCAGAGGATGATGTCCCCATTATCTGCCTCTTTCATAATGGCTTCGTAGATCGCATCGGCATCTCTGGTCTTCCAATCTTCGGGGTCTTCGTTCCAGTTGATAAAGGAGATGCCAAGTTCTGCGGCGGCGGCCTTCACGGCATCGTTGGTGGAACCGTAAGGCGGGCGCATGATGTTGGTCTCCACACCCGTGATAGCATAGATCTTGGCGCGGGTAGTTTCAAACTGAGCGGTAAGAGCGTCGCCTTTAAGCTTGGTCAGGAGGCTATGGTCCCAGCTGTGGCTGCCGATTTCGTGGCCGTCTTTGGCCATGCGGCGCAGCACTGCGGGACGGGTATCCAACACATTGCCCACCACGAAGAAGGTGGCCTTGGCGTCGTTGGCATCAAGGATATCCAGAAGGCGGGCGGTCTGAGGGCTGGGGCCATCGTCAAAGGTCAGCGCCAGCATGGGTTTTTCGGGGTCAATGGCGGGGACGACGGCTTTTTCCTGTGCGGCAGCATACTGCTGGGCGGTGAAAACGCCCTCGGCCATCAGCTTATCTGCAAGGGTGGTTTCTTCACCCTTCAGCAGCTGGCTCATGGCGCTCATGCTGACTTCCGCAACGTCTGCGCGGATGAAATAGGGCGCGTTGGCGGCATTGTGCTCACCGTGGGTAAGGCCGATGGCATCGGAAAATTCCCATGCGGTGGAAACGGTGAAGTCCTCACCGGAGGTGTAACCCATAGCGCGGAGGACGAAAGTGATGTACTGGTTGGCACGGATGGGGTTAGTGCCGCTGAAGGTGGTGTCGGAAGTGCCGTTGGTAAGACCATTGGCATAGGCATAGCCGATATAGGCATAGGGGATGGAGTCCTGCTCCACATCGGTGAAGGGGAGCTCCCATGTGCCGGAGAGCGCCTCTTCTTCCTTGCCAAGGAGGCGCACCAGCATGATCACCGCCTGGTTGCGGGTGGGGGTTTTGTCCAGATCGAAAATGGGGGTGCCATCAGCATTGGTGCCGGTGCCTTTGAAGAGGCCCAGCTCGTAAAGAGCGTCGGCAGCGTGAGTGGCCTTTGTGCTTGCGGCGGAGGCGGAGGGAAGGAGCGCAAGCATGATGATCAGTGTCAGAAAAAGACACATGCATTTCTTTTTCATGGGGTATCTCCTCGGGAAAAGTTTTCGCCGTCACCATTATAAAGATTTGGACGAAAAAGGCAATGGTTTGACGAAAAAATTTGCTTCTTCCCGCACCTTGGGTGACAAGGGTTGGCAAATGTGCTACCATGGGAGCGACACCATGATGGGAGGTTTTCTGATGAAAAAACTTTTGGGTTTGCTTTTGGCATTTCTTATGGTTTTGAGCATGATGCCCTCGGCGGCGGCCTCTGCCACGGCCGATGCCAGCCGTTCGGCGCAGGCGCTCTATGACCTTGGCCTTTTTAAGGGAACGGGCACGCGACCCGACGGAATTCCTCTCTTTGATTTGGATACTGCGCCTACCCGCAACCAGGCGGTGATCATGCTGGTGCGCCTCCTTGGCAAGGAAGAGGAAGCTTTGGCCGGGGACTGGGACTTGCCCTTTACCGATGTTGCCAAGGGTTCTACTTCTTACTATTACATTGGCTACGCTTACGCCAACGGCCTTACCAACGGCACGTCTGCCACCACCTACAGCGGAAAGAATCCCATTCGCGCCAACCAGTACATCACTTTCGTGCTCCGTGCTATGGGTTATGTGTCCGGTGAAGATTTCAAGGTGAGTACAGCCTGGGAACTTTCCGACAAATTGGGCATTACTGACGGACGCTACAATGAACACACCGCCACCGATTTCTCCCGCGGGGATGTGGCAAACATCAGCATGGACGCGCTTTCCGGCGTGCAGAAGGGCAGCGATGAAACGCTGGCCCAAAAGCTGATGGCGGAAGCGGTATTCACCCCTGCGGCCTATGAGCAGGTGATGAAGGACATGACCCCGCCTGCTGCAAATCCCGCGCCCAGCTATCTTGAGACTGCTTTTGGCAACCAGGCGCTGCACGATTTCCTCATGAGCATGGACCCTGACGAGGTGGTGCTGCGGCAGGAAGGCCGCCACGACCTTTATGTGTTCAACGGCGTTTTCATTGAAAGTCAGCTGCGAAAGGTGATCTCCGGCATGTTCAGCTCCTTCAGCGTGCAGGAAAACCACATGAAGCTGGCAAAGCCCCCTATGGTGGGCACCCGTGTGGAGTGCATTTATAATCCCGGCAGCGGCTGCCACATCAATATCCACACCTTCACCAAGCAGGGCGATTTTTACGAAACCACCTACGGCATGCGTTTTGATGACCCTGTGAATCCCGATTAAGGAGGATTGCATATGAAGAGAATTTTGAGCGTATTGCTGGTGCTGATCATGGTTTTGAGCCTGCTGCCTGCAGCATCGGCTGCAGATAAGCCTACCAATGCGGCAGAGGCTCTCTATGAGCTGGGCCTTTTCAAAGGGACCGGCACCAATGAAGACGGCACCCCCATTTTCGATCTGGACAAAACTCCTACCCGCAACCAGGCCATCATCATGCTGGTGCGTCTTTTAGGTAAGGAAGAGGAAGCTCTGGCAGGCACTTGGGAGCTGCCTTTTACCGATGTGGAGATGGGCTCGACTTCTTACTATTACATCGGCTATGCCTACACCAACGGTCTCACAGCAGGCACTACTGAGACCACGTTCAGCGGCGGCAATCCCATCCGTGCCAACCAGTACATCACTTTCGTGCTGCGTGCCTTGGGTTATGTGTCCGGTGAAGATTTCAAGGTAAGTACTGCGTGGGAATTTTCCGACGAAATCGGTCTTACCCACGGCGAATACAATGCAGCTAACGCCGGCAAGTTTATCCGCGGCAATGTTGCTTCCATCAGCGCAGATGCTTTGGAAACCAAGCAAAAAGGCGGCGATGATACACTGGCAGAAAAGCTGATGGCTGAGCAGGTGTTTACCTTGCAGCAGTATGAGAGCGCACTGGAGAAAAAGAATGCATCCCAGATGCCCCAGGAGACGTTTACAAAAACCGCTTTTGGTGACAAGGATTTCCATGAAATGATGATGAGCTACAAGCCCTCTGAAGTGATTTATGGGCCTACCCGCAGCGGCGAGCAGCGCAATGTGGACACCTATATGTACAAAGACAAATTTCTGGCCGATGAGCTTTCTGACAGAATTCATCAGAAGTACACTGTGGTGAAAGTCTTGGAATACGGCGGCGCGGCCGGGATGAAATTTGTGGGCACGAGAGCACAAGTGATTGAAAGCGGCGAAAACGGACGCTATATCGAGCTGCACACCTTTGGCGCGGACGGCTCTTTCCATTGTGAAAAAGTTGTGCTTCGCATGTGGAAAATGGCAGAATAAGGAGAAGACTCACGATGAAGAAAGTTTTGAGTTTGCTTTTGGCACTGATCATGGTTTTGAGTCTGCTGCCTGCAGCATCGGCTGTGGGGACGGACAAGGATTCGGCAGAGATCCTCTATGAGCTGGGCCTTTTCAAGGGGACCGGCACCCATGAAGACGGGACGCCCATCTTTGATCTGCAGAAGACTCCTACCCGCAACCAGGCCATCATCATGCTGGTGCGCCTTTTAGGTAAGGAAGAGGAAGCTTTGACCGGGGATTGGGACTTGCCCTTTACCGATGTTGCCAAGGGTTCTACTTCTTACTATTACATTGGCTACGCTTACGCCAACGGCCTTACCA
>JAZQUM010000106.1:0-2791 GCA_045631305.1 Oscillospiraceae bacterium
TTTCGTTGCCGATCTTGTGCAGGCCCAGAGATTCAGCAGTAGCAATGTGCTTGTCCAGTCTGCCGTTCAGGCTCTTTACGAGCTTAATTCTCAGATTTGCCATTGTTTCGCGTCCTCCTTAACCCAGAATTTCTTCTACGGACTTGCCGCGAACAGCAGCAACCTGCTGAGCGTTACGCAGAGCCTTCAGGCCTGCCATGGTAGCTGCAACAACGTTCTGGGGGTTGTTGGAACGCAGAGACTTGCAGCGGATGTCCTTAATGCCAGCAGCTTCGATAACTGCACGAACTGCGCCGCCAGCGATAACGCCGGTACCGGGTGCAGCGGGCTTCAGCAGAACGCGGCCTGCGCCGAATTCGCCGATGATTTCGTGAGGAATGGTGGTACCTTCCATAGTGATGGTGGAGATGTTCTTCTTTGCAGCTTCGATACCCTTGCGGATTGCTTCGGATACTTCGGAAGCCTTGCCCAGGCCGTAGCCTACGCGGCCCTTGCCGTCACCAACAACGACCAGAGCAGTGAACTTAGCAACGCGGCCACCCTTAACGGTCTTGGAAACACGGTTCAGGGCAACAACGGTTTCGGTGAATTCCTGAGGAGCTTCCTCACGGGGGCGACGATCGCGACGATCGCGGCGTTCACCACGCTCACGACGTTCGGAGCGTTCGTTTCTTTCAAATTCTGCCATTTTCTTGTTCCCTCCTGACCTTAGAATTCCAGGCCGCCCTCGCGAGCGCCTTCAGCCAGTGCCTTTACACGGCCGTGGTAAACGTAGCCGCCACGGTCGAATACTACTTCCTTGATGCCCTTTTCCAGAGCACGTTCTGCTACCAGCTTGCCTACCAGAGTAGCGCCTTCGCAGTTGCCGCCCTTAGCAGCAAAGTTCTTTTCGTGAGAAGATGCAGCGACCAGAGTGTGGCCTGCTACGTCGTCGATGATCTGTGCAACAATGTGGTTGTCGCTGCGGTATACGCTCAGACGGGGTCTGTCAGCGGTACCGGAGATCTTATTGCGGATTCTCTGATGGCGCTTGATTCTAGCAGCCTTGGAGTCAGCTCTCTTAATCATTTAACACGCCTCCTTACTTCTTGCCGGACTTACCAACCTTGCGGCGGATAACTTCGTAGTCATACTTGATGCCCTTGCCCTTGTAGGGTTCGGGGGGACGCTTGCCGCGAACTTCAGCAGCAAACTGGCCAACCTTCTGCTTGTCGATACCCTTAACAATGATGGTGTTTGCATCGGGAACTTCCAGCTGAATGTCTTCGTTTTCCTTAACGGATACTTCGTGGGAGTAGCCGATCTTCAGGAAAACTTCGTTGCCCTTCTTTTCGCAGCGGTAACCAACGCCGTTGATCTGCAGCTTCTTGGAGAAGCCTTCGGTAACGCCGATGATCATGTTGGCAATCAGAGTGCGGGTCAGGCCGTGCAGAGAACGATCCTGCTTGTTGTCAGTTGCGCGGGTAACGTTCAGAACGCCGTTTTCCTGTGCAACGGAGATGGAAGGAGCGAAATCTCTTTCCAGAGTGCCCTTGGGGCCCTTTACGGTGATGTGGTTGCCGTTAACGGTGACTTCTACGCCAGCGGGAACGGTAATGGGAGCTCTACCAATTCTAGACATTGAAAGTACCTCCTTACCACACGAATGCCAGGACTTCACCGCCAACGTGCAGCTTGCGTGCCTGCTTGTCGGTCATGATGCCCTTGGAAGTGGATACGATTGCGATGCCGAGGCCCTTGAGAACCTGAGGCAGTTCGTCAGCACCTGCGTAGATGCGCAGGCCGGGCTTGGATACTCTCTTCAGACCCTGGATAGCCTTTTCCTTGTTAGCCAGGTACTTCAGAGTGATGCGGATGATGCCCTGAGTGCCGTCGTCGATCAGCTGGAAGGACTTGATGTAGCCTTCGTCCAGCAGGATCTGTGCGATAGCAACCTTCATCTTGGAAGCGGGAACATCCACGGTTTCATGCTTAGCGGTACCTGCATTGCGGATACGAGTAAGCATGTCTGCGATGGGGTCAGTGATCTGCATTATTTTTTCCTCCTAGTTTAGAGTTACGGCCCGATTTTCGGGTCCGTTCAGGCGGCGAGGTTCCACGCTAATACATGATTAGCCGCGGCCTTTCGCCATCCTCCGCCGCATTTTGCGACTTTAGATTCCGCTCTCGGAATCTACACTTTTTCGCTTGTTTTTCGTCTTCTGTACGCAAGAATCCCGAAGACGCACAAGCGAGGTTTATTATATACGATAAATTAAAATTTGTAAAGAAGTTTCAAAAAATAAATCGCGTTTTTGTGGCATTTTTAGAAATTTCATCATTTTCGCTAATTGTACCCATTTTTTAGGATTTTTACATAGGTATTTTGCCAATGTGCCGAATTTTCACATTTCCGAGGTTAAATTTCTGTAACTTTTCGTAACTTTTCCATCCGTCATTATGCCCAAAACACAGTCCTTCAAGACCTACCAAAGCCCCGAAATGCACAATTTCGGGGCTTGTATTTGTTCAAATTGCTCAATTCCAGAGGACTTCGCCGCTGTCGTTAGCCATGATGGCAATATAGGTATTACCTCGCTCCAGCTGCAAGCGATCACCGTTTTCGTCGAAAAATACAAAAGGTTCAGTATCGCCGCCGCAGGTCCAAGTGATAGGAACCAGCTTGCCTCCGCATGCAAACCAGCCATCTCCCCCATCGGTAAACTCGCTGGTCTGATAGATGTTCTTCAGCCCCATCTTCGTCTTCATTACGATGATGTTCTTAAAGGCCTCGGGTTCATCGGTGATCAAG
>JAZQUM010000107.1:0-5381 GCA_045631305.1 Oscillospiraceae bacterium
ACCCATGTGCCCACGGCAGATGAAGAGGTATTTCCCAAGGGAATGGGCTATATCACTGACCTCGGCATGACGGGTCCTGTGCGAAGTGTTTTGGGCATTCGTCCCGAACAATCGGTGGAGACCTTTTTAGGCGGGCTGCCCGGCCGCTATCAGACGGCGGGCGGCAGCTGCAAGCTGCAGGGCGCTATTTTTGAACTGGACAGCGACACGGGACTTTGCGTCGGCGTGGAGCGTATCGATATTCGCTAAGGAGAAAGAAACATGTCTATTGAAAAAGTCAGAGATTATCTTCGCGGTTTTGGTCTGGAAGAACGCATCCGCGAGTTTGATGTTTCCAGCGCCACGGTGGAACTGGCTGCCATTGCAGTTGGTGTGGAAGGCGCTCGTATTGCAAAAAGCATGAGCTTCAAGATTGGTGAAGAACCCATCGTCATCGTGATGGCGGGGGATGCCAAGGTGGATAACAGCAAGTACAAGGGCTATTTCCATACCAAGGCCAAGATGCTGACTTTTGAAGAAGCTCACAATATGATCGGCCATGATCCCGGCGGTGTTTGCTCTTTTGCGCTGCCTGAAGGTGTGAAGACCTATCTGGATGTATCCATGAAACGCTTTGAAACGGTGTTCCCTGCAGCGGGCAGCAGCAACAGCGCTGTGGAGCTTACCTGTGAGGAACTGGAGAAGGCTTCTTCCAATTTTGTGGCTTGGATCGATGTTTGCAAAGGCTGGCAGACGGAAGAATAATAAAAAGGAGGCGGCAGCATGATTAAGATCCTGCATGCGGCAGACTTTCATCTTGATAGTGCCTTTGGTGCTCTGACTGCCGCGCAGGCCAGAGAGCGCCGCGGCGAGATGCGAGAGCTTCTTGATCGCCTTGCGCAAAAGGCCAATGAAGAAAAAGCTGATATTATCCTTTTGGCGGGTGACCTTTTTGACGGCGCTGCCCTTTATCGAGAAACGGCGGAGGCGCTGGCGGAGTCTTTGGGTGAGATTTGCGGGAAAGTATTTATTTCTCCCGGCAATCATGACCCTTATGTGCCCGGTGGTGCTTATGCGGCGGTGAAGTGGCCGGAAAACGTTACCATATTTAAATATGGTATGATGGAGAGTGTGGAGCTGCCGGATTTGAACTGCGTGGTGTATGGAGCTGCATTTAAAAATGCAGCGCAGACAGAAAGTCTTCTGCGTGGATTTGTGGCACCTGAAGATGACCGCATTCATGTGATGGTGCTCCACGGTGATGTGACCAATGCTGAAAGTAATTACAATCCCATCAGCAAAGATGACATTGCGAAATCCAATCTGCATTATTTAGCGCTGGGGCATGTACATCAGTTCAGCGGAGTGCAGAAAGCGGGGAAGACCTTCTACGCCTATCCCGGCTGCGCCGAAGGCCGCGGCTTTGATGAGTTGGGCGAAAAGGGCTTGCTCTGCGGAACGGTAAGCACGGATGGCGCGGAAATGCGCTTTGTGCCTATGGCGTATCGCCGTTATGAGATCCTGACGGTGGATATCACGGGGCGCGATGCGATGCAGGCTGTGGAAGAAGCGCTGGACAGTGGGTTTGAAAATAATATCTGCCGCGTGATCCTTACGGGGGAAAGCGATGAGACCGGGGTAGAGGTTGCAAAGTTGCAGGAAAGATTTGCGCCTCACTGTTATCATTTGGAGATTCGCGATCGCACTCGTGTGGGAGAAGATATTTGGGCACGGGCAGAGGAGGATTCGCTGTGCGGATTGTTCCTGAAAGACCTGCGGGCAAAATATGATGCTGCGGAAACAGATGAACAGCGCGAAGCTGTGGAGCTTGCGGCGCGGTTCGGCCTTGCGGCACTGTTGAAGCGGGATTGGTAGGAAAATAGACTTCCTGCCTTGACAATTTCTGTCACAACCGATACAATTTAAATTTAGTGAGAAACAAAAAGACCCTATGGGTCGTTAACAGTAAAGGAATGAAAGCTATGGCAAAGGAAAAGAAAGTAGCAGCCATTACCGCTCGCGACGCGGACTTTACCCAGTGGTATACTGACGTTTGCACCAAGGCTGAACTCATCGACTACACTTCCGTTAAGGGCATGTTCATCTATCGCCCCTACGGTTATGCGATCTGGGAAAATATCCAGAATGAACTGGACCGTCGTTTCAAGGAAACCGGTCATGAAAATGTTTATCTCCCCGTACTGATCCCCGAATCCCTTCTGCAGAAGGAAAAGGATCACGTAGAAGGTTTCGCTCCCGAGTGTGCTTGGGTCACCTTCGGCGGCAGCGAAAAGCTGGAAGACCGCATGTGCATCCGCCCCACTTCCGAAACCCTCTTCTGCGAACACTACAAGAACATCATCCAGTCTCACCGTGACCTGCCCAAGCTGTATAACCAGTGGTGCAGCGTTCTGCGTTGGGAAAAGACCAGCCGTCCTTTCCTGCGTCATCGTGAATTCCTGTGGCAGGAAGGCCACACCATGCATGCTACCGCTGAAGAAGCAGTGGAAGAAACCCACCGCATGCTCAATGTGTACGCTGACTTCCTGGAAAACGTTCTGGCTATGCCCGTTCTCAAGGGTAAGAAGACCGATAAGGAGAAGTTCAACGGCGCAGAAGAAACCTACACTGTTGAGTGCATGATGCATGACCGCAAGGCTCTGCAGTCCGGTACCAGCCACTTCTTCGGTGATGGCTTTGCCAAGGCTTTCGGTATTACCTACACCGGCAAGGACAATCAGCTCCACCATCCCTTCCAGACCAGCTGGGGTGTTTCCACCCGTATGATCGGCGGCATCATCATGACCCATGGTGATGACAACGGTCTTATGCTGCCTCCTCGCATTGCTCCCATTCAGGCTGTGGTAATTCCCGTTGCTCAGCATAAGGAAGGCGTTATCGAAGCAGCTACCGGTCTTTATGACCGCCTGCGTGCAGCCGGCGTTCGCACCAAGATGGATATCACCGATAACTCCATCGGCTGGAAGTGCGCTGAATATGAAATGCGCGGTGTTCCCGTTCGCGTAGAAATCGGCCCCAAGGATATGGAAAAGGGTCAGTGCTGCCTGGTTCGACGCGATACCGGTGACAAGACCTTCGTTGCACTGGAAGAACTGGAAGGCGCTGTTGCCAAGCTTCTCGATGAGATCCACGACAACATGTTTGCCATGGCCAAGAAGAATCTGGAAGACAACACCTTTGATCTCAACACCATCGACGAAGTTCGTGAAATGGTTGCTACCCGCGGCGGCTTTGCCAAGACCAAGTGGTGCGGCAAGCTGGATTGCGAACTGGCTATGAAGGAAAAGGCCGGTGTAACTTCCCGCTGCATGCCTCTCAGCCAGAGCGGCACCAAGGGCAAGTGTGTTTGCTGCGGTGAAGAATGCGAAACCGACATCTACTGGGGCATCGCATACTAAAAAATAACCAAAAATAGGGCCTGAAATTTTACTTGTGGTTTTCACTAAAAAATTTCAAAAAATTTATAAAAAAGTGAGAAAATCCCCTTGACATCGAGGGGATTTTCTTTTATTATATGAGGGTACGCGATTAGCGGATGAGATACACCCGGCGGCGCGTACGATGCGATGAACCAGGAGATTGCGGCTTCGCCGGTAACTTCTGGGGAGTATGTCCGACAATCGGGCGGCTGAGAGAAAGCTGTGCGTTGCGTATATCGCTGCGCCTAAAAGCAGTACCGGCCGTATTATTACGCCGGTATTTCTTATGAGCCGGAATGATACGCACGGATAAGCGTATGGCTGACTTTCGCCGTACGGAGGACCAAGAAAAAACCGTACGAAAATGTAGGAGGAAAACCCCATGGCAGCACAGAAAGAAATGATTCGTATCCGTCTGAAGGCTTACGACCACCAGGTCATCGACCAGAGCGCAGAAAAGATCGTTGAAACCGCTAAGCGCACCGGCGCTTCCGTTTCCGGTCCCATTCCTCTGCCCACCAAGAAGGAAATCGTGACCATCCTGCGTGCAACTCACAAGTACAAGGATAGCCGCGAACAGTTCGAACGTCGTACCCACAAGAGACTGATCGACATCACCAAGTCCTCTCCCAAGACTATCGAAGCTCTGATGAGCCTCGAACTGCCCGCAGGCGTGGACATCGAGATCAAGCTGTAAGATACCTTATTAATATATAGTATCCCGATCTCAAAACTGACCCATCCGGCGGAGGCCGGAAACAAACTTCATCAGAACCCGTTTCTCCATCGACTTGCGTGAGATGGAAAAGGGTCATGTCGGCAGAGCAATGACCGAATGAGTCAACTATGTCGACCAATAACCTTAAGGAGGATCATACATGAAAGCAATTATCGGCAAAAAAGTTGGCATGTCTCAGATCTTCGATGAAAACGGCCGCGTGATTCCTGTTACTGTTATTGAAGCAGGTCCCTGCGTCGTAGTTCAGAAGAAGACTTCCGAAAAGGAAGGTTACGAGGCTATTCAGCTGGGTTATGAAGACGTTGCAGAACGCAAGCTGTCCAAGCCCGAACTCGGCCACCTGAACAAGGCTGGCGTAGCTCCCAAGAAGCATCTGCGTGAATTCAACCTTGAAAACGCCGCTGAACTGAACGTTGGCGACATCATCAAGGCTGACACCTTCAAAGAAGGCGACTTCGTTGACGTTACCGGCATCAGCAAGGGTCACGGTTACGCAGGCGTAGTTAAGCGCTACAACGCTCACACTCAGAGACATTCCCACGGTGGCGGTCCCGTTCACCGTCACGCTGGTTCCATGGGTTCCACCACTGACCCCAGCCGCATCTTCAAGGGCAAGATCGGTGCAGGTCACATGGGTGTTGACCAGGTTACCATCCAGAACCTCGACATCGTTAAGGTCGACGCTGACCTGAACATGATCGTTGTTCGCGGCGCTATCCCCGGCCCCAAGGGCGGTCTTGTTACTATCAAGTCCACCGTTAAGGTTCACAAGGTTAAGCAGGCTGGCGCCGGCATCAGCAACAATCCCCAGAAGGCTTCTGCTCGTGTCAATCCCCAGAAGGCTTCCGCAAGAAACAAGTAAGGAAAGGAGTGCTTAAATAATGTCTACGATCAAAGTTTTGAACATGGCTGGCGCAGAAGTCGGCAGCGTTGAACTGTGCGATGGCATCTTCGGTATCGAACCCAACGCAGCAGTTGTTCACGAAGTGGTTAAGAACCACCTGGCAAACTGCAGACAGGGCACTCAGAGCGCTCTCACCCGTGCAGAAGTTTCCGGCGGCGGCAAGAAGCCTTGGCGTCAGAAGGGCACCGGTCATGCTCGTCAGGGCAGCACCCGCGCTCCTCAGTGGACCCACGGCGGTATCGTTTTCGCCCCCAAGCCCCGCGACTACTCCTACACCCTGAACAAGAAGGCTACGCGCCTGGCTCTGAAGAGCGTCCTG
>JAZQUM010000108.1:0-6404 GCA_045631305.1 Oscillospiraceae bacterium
CATAACACAAGGTAATAAGTTACCAGGGTTACGGCTGCGTCTCCGCGTGAAGGCGGCGTCTCCTCCTTCACGATGCCCGAAGGCTATAAAATTATGCGCGGGGAAAACTCTTTACAATAAAAACTATGGCATAAGCGGTGAAATTTGTCAAGAAAAAAATCCCCCGCCCCCATAGGTGCGGGGGATGGGTTTATGCTGCAGGTGTGAGATTCATTTCTTCGGTGATATACTGCTGACCGTAAAAAGCATCGTAGATCACGGCGTTTCGCAGTTCAAAAAGCTCCTGCGCCTCGGGGGTGAGAGCGGCATCATTGGCGGTAAAGTAAGGGGTGCCCTCTCCATCCACAAAGAAGAGGTCCTGATCGATGAGGGATACATTTGCGATGAGACGGGAAAGTCCCCAATAGCGGGAAACTTCTGTGCCTGTGAAGGTAAGCAGGTCGCTGCCGACCCCCATGATGCTGCTGGGGCTATTCTGGGCGGTGAAGCCCTCTGCACGGGCGGCATCGTTGGCCCAGATGAGATAATCGGTGGAGTAGAGGTCACCGATTTGTTCTGCCGTCCACTGGGTGGTGTCGGAAGAGGGGGAGAGACCCAGCTTGGTATAAACGGTTTCGCCGTCGGTCATAAAGAGGTTGGGGCGGTGGTCGCCGAAAAAGACCACCACGGTGGGTTCATCGCTTGCCTGCAGCGCATCCGTCAGCTGGCCCAGTGCCTGGTCGGCGCGGGTCATGCCCTCCAGCATCACGCGGACAATGGCCATATCCTCTTCGCTGAGGTTGCCTTCTACATCGATCTGGCACTCGTAGCCAAACTTATCGGCATCGAAGGGCTGATGGTTTTCCATGGTGATGGCATAGAGGAAGGCGCGGTCCCCTGCGGCATTGATCCCTTCCATGCGGTTCAGAATGCCCTGGAAGAAGAAGGCGTCGCTGAGATAGTAGCCGCCGTAAACATTGCCGTCCCATTCGATGGGAAGCTGCTGTACATCGGCGGAGAAAAGAAGAGAGGAATAGCCCATCATGGGGTAAGTGACGGTACGGTTATAAAGGGAATCGTTGTAAGCGTGGAGCATTTCGGCGCGGTAAACACCGCTCTTTAAATACTGGTCGGGGAGAGAACGGAAATATTCGTAAACCTCATCTTCCATAAAGCAAATGTTGGTGCCTGCGCCGAAGTCACGGTTGCTGATGCCGTACTGCATGGCCATTTCCAGATATCCCGTGCCATAGCCCAGATAGTGGGTGAAGAAATCGCCGCTGATGCCTTCGCTTTGCAGGCGGTGGAAGTTTTCGGCGGGATCGGAAGAGAAGGTGAGGCCGGGAAGGCGGGTGAGGTCGAAATAGGCTTCCGAAAGGATCATGATCACATTGGGCTGCACGCCTTCTTTTACGGCAGGAGCAGCGGTTTCTTCCGCAAGGATCAGTTCATCGATGCGGGCAAGAACTTCGCGCATGTATTCTTCACTGTAATTTTCGGGTTCGGGCACGCTCTGCACCACGGCGTCACGCCAAAGGGCAAGGGTCATGCCGTAAAACTGTTTATTGCCGGCGGGAGACATGCGGGTGTAAACATCCACGCTGAAGAGGTTGCCTACCACAGCGGCGGAAGCAGGGATGAAAAGGGCAACGATCAGCACCAGCGCGCCGATGCCGCCTGCGATGCGGCTGCGAAGGGACACGCGGAAGGTGCGGCGCAGGAAGAAAAGCACGGCCACGCAGACCAAAAGAGCTGCAAAGCCAAGGAAGAAATCGCGGGGCGGGGTCAGATCGCCTGCAACCCCGGCCACTTCGCCCAGCTGGGTCACAAGACCGAAGTCAGCAAGGGAAAGGGGTGTTCCGTTGATGGCGGTTTTGAGATAGTCCGTCACAGCAAGACCCATGCCAAGAACGGAAACTACCAGGGCGGAGATCCAGAGCTTGCCGATGATAGCGCCCAAAAGATACGTCAAAAGACCGTAGATCAGCGCGGTCAGCACCAGATAGGAGGGGTGTTTGCCAACCCATTCTGCTACCTTGCTGAGAGAATCGAAGTTGAGCCACAGTACCATCACGGAGACGGCGAGACCCATGGCCAGAGACCCTACGGCAAAGAGCAGACTGCGGGCCCACTTGGGAAGAAGATCAAAAATTCTTGTCACGGTGTGTTACCTGCCTTTTGAAGAGGAATATCCAGTTCGTTCATGGTTTTTTTGAACTGGTAACGGAAAAGAAGGGCTGTGAAGCTGACAGCCAGAATATCTGCAATGGGTTCTGCGGTGTAGACCGCCACGGTCTGATCAGCCATGAGACGGGGCATGAGATAAATGAGGGGCAGCAGCAGCGCGAACTTTCGCACCACAGCCACCAGAATGGAACTTTTGGCATTACCCAAAGCAAGGAAGGTCATCTGGCAGGCGATCTGCAGGCCGAAAATGCCCAGCACGCCGCAGTAGACCCTGAGGGCTTTGGCGGTGAAATCTATCAGTGTGGGGTCGGGGGTGAAGATGGAAGCAAAGAGTCGGGGGCAAAGCATGATAAAGCCCCAGAGCGCCATGGAATAAATGAGACTGCATTTTAAAAGGAGGGAGAAGGATTCCTTCACCCGCTCTTTCTTGCGTGCGCCGAAATTATAACTGGTAATGGGGCCGGCACCCTGTGCCATGCCCTGCAGAGGCAGCATGGCAAACTGCATCACGCTTGCGAGAATGGTCATAGCACCCACGGCAATATCCCCGCCGTATTCCAAAAGGGATGCGTTGAAGCAGACGGAGATCACGCTTTCGCTGGACTGCATCACAAAGGGAGAGAGCCCCAGAGCAAGGCAGGGCAGCACCAGTTTGGCGCGGATGGGAAGGGAGGAGGGACGAAGGCGCAGGCGGGAGCGTTTCCCCGCAAGGAAAGCGACCACCCACACGCAGGAGACCCCTTGGGAAAGAATGGTGGCAAGAGCTGCGCCCTTGACGCCGAGACCGAAAGCATAAATGAAAATGGGGTCGAGAACAATGTTGCAGGCTGCGCCGATGAGCACTGTTTTCATGGCCACCTTGCTGAAACCCTGCGCGGTGACATAATAGTTCATGCCCAGCGTCAGCTGCACAAAAAGGGTGCCGAAGGCATAGATTCGCATGTAATCTGCGGCATAGGAGATGGTGTTTTCACTGGCGCCGAAGGCCCAGAGAAAATCTTCATGCCAAAGGAGCAGGACTGCTGTGAGAAGAAGAGACATCAAGACCTGCAGCGTAAAGCAGCTGCCCATGGTGTTTTCTGCAGATGTGTCATCCCCTTTGCCCATAAAGATGGAGGCGCGGGGCGCGCCGCCGCTGCAGCAAAGGGAAGAAAAGGCGGAAACCACCATGATGAGGGGCATGCAGACGCCCACCCCCGTCAGCGCCAGGTCGCCCACTTCGGGAATGTGACCGATGAAAATGCGGTCCACCACATTGTAGAGCATGTTGATGAGCTGGGCGGTGATGGTGGGGATGGAAAGGCGCAGCAGAAGCATGCTTACTTTTTCGGTGCCTAAAAAGGTGTTATCGATGGTCACGGAAAGATCCTTTCTGGAAAGAGGTTATTTTTTCTTTTTCAAAATAAAAAAGGTGACGATGCTTGCGGGAAGTGCCAGGAAAAGGGGCGGGAAATAGTAGCGCAGAAGAGGGTTCATGTAAGGTGACCACCAGAGCTGATTGCGGAAGATCAGCTGCGCGGCAAAGTCCAGCAGGCAGCAAAGCACGCAGGAAGGTGCAAAGGTGCAGAGCCAGGCGCAGGCAAGACGGAACTTGCGGCGATAGGAAAGGGCTTCGGCGCTGGGATTGATCTGCCGGCGGAAGCCCAGTTCGAAGCCGACAATCAGCGCGGCCTGCAGCATGGTGCAGCTGAGGATGCCGAAAAATCCTGCGCCACGGAACCAGCTGGCAAGGGAGAAAACAAAAGTAAGAGCGAGCAGTGTGAAAGAAACGAGAAAAGCATTTTCCCGATTGCGGCGGGTATCCATGGCACTTTGCATCTTTTTTACTGCGGGGATCTCCTCGTCCCGTTCGATTTCGTCCCGCAGAAGATAGTCGGCAGAAACGTTGAAAAGACGGCTGATCTCTAATAGGTTGGGGGAATCAGGCATTGCAGTGCCCATTTCCCAGCGGGAAACGGCCTGACGGGATACATTCAGTTTTTCAGCCAGTTCCTCCTGCGAGAGGACAGCGGATTTTCGCAAAAGAAGAAGCTTTTCGGCAAAAGTCATAAGGGATACCTCCTTTGTTTGGTTGGCTGCATGGTATCATTTCGGGTGAAAAATCACCACCGCACAGACTTTACAATGCCGCAACTTTGCGTAACATTTCCATTTTAGCTGAAAACATCTCAAAGAGCAATCCTTGGGGCGGTAAAGAGACGGAAATGTGGATTTTTGACCGGATTCTACTGCGGGTAGAGAGATTTTGAGAGCTATTCTACCGCGGGGGGCGGGTTTTTGAAGGTGTGGAGTGCATTACAGGAAAACATGACCTATAATGAAAATCACCGAATTACATCCTTGGGTAGGATAAGGAGTATATTATGGAACTGAACAAAGTGAAAATCGTGATGGACTCTTCGGCAGATATGCTGAGCATGGATGAGGTTGCTTTTGCCAGCGCGCCGCTGAAGATCATCACTGCAGAAAACGAATATGTAGATAATGCCGCGCTGGATGTTCCTTCCATGGTGGACGCGCTTTTGACCTATACGGGCAAATCCTCCACGGCTTGCCCTGCCCCCGGTGACTTTGAAGAAGCTTTCGGTGATGCGGAATTTGTTTTCGTCCTCACCATTACCAGTAATCTCTCCGGCTCTTACAATGCTGCCTGCCTTGCTGCAGAAGATTATCGTCAGGCCCATCCCGACCGCCGCGTGTTCGTTCTGGATACGCTTTCCACCGGCCCTGAAATGGTGCTGCTGGCAGAAAAGATCCTGGAATGCATCAAGAGCGGCATGGAATTTGACGAAGTGTGCAGCGCGGTGGAAGAATACCGCGAAAAGACCACGGCGCTGATTTTCGTGCTGGAAAGCATGCAGAATCTCGCCAATAACGGCCGCGTCAGCCGTATCGTTGCCAAGGCAGCAGGTATTCTGGGCATCCGCGCTATCGGCTGTGCCAGCGTGCGGGGCGACCTGGAAATGATGGATAAGGCCCGCGGCGCGCGCCGCACCATCCCTGCCATTGTGGATGATATGAAGAAGCTGGGCTATTGCGGCGGCAAGGTGCGCATCACCCATGTGGTGAATCCCGGCGCGGCAGTGGCTTTGAAGGAGCTTATCTGCAGCGAATTCGGCGATGTGGTGGAAGACATTCGCCCCGCAAGAGGCCTTTGCAGCTTCTATGCGGAAAAAGGCGGCCTTCTCATCGGCTTTGAACGTGTGAAAAAGTAAAAAGAAAAAGCAGGTGCTTTGCACCTGCTTTTTTTATGCCTCGAAAAGGTCGGTGGAGAGGTAGCGGTCGCCTGTATCGGGAAGGAGCACCACAATGGTTTTGCCTGCGTTTTCTTCCCGCTTTGCAAGAGCAATGGCTGCCCAAAGCGCTGCGCCGGAAGAAATACCGCAAAGAACAGCTTCCTTTCTGGCAAGGAGACGGGCGGCTTCGAAAGCGTCTTCCGCCGTCACGGTGAGGACCTCATCGCAAACGGAAACATCCAGCGCTGCGGGAACGAAGCCTGCGCCGATGCCCTGCAGCTTGTGGGGGCCTGCTTTGCTGCCGCTCAGCACGGGGGAGTCGGCAGGCTCCACGCCGACTACGGAAAGGGAAGCTTTCTGCTCTTTCAGATAGCGGCCTGTGCCTGTGACGGTGCCGCCGGTACCAATGCCGCCAACAAAGATGTCAATTTCTCCGTCGGTATCGCGGAAAATTTCGGGACCCGTGGTTTTATAATGGGCGGCGGGGTTGGCGGGGTTGGCAAACTGGTCGGGGATGAAGCTGCCGGGGATCTGCTGCGCCAATTCGTTGGCCTTCTCTACAGCGCCCTGCATGCCCTTGCTGCCATCGGTGAGTACCAGCTCCGCACCGTAAGCGGTCATGAGCATTCTGCGCTCGGCACTCATAGTGTCCGGCATGACGATAATGGTCCGGTAGCCCCGGCTGGCGGCTACAGAGGCCAGACCAATGCCGGTGTTTCCGGAGGTGGGTTCGATGATCACGGAGCCGGGTTGCAGAAGCCCTTTGCGTTCTGCATCCTCGATCATATACAGCGCTACCCGGTCCTTTACAGATCCGGCGGGGTTCAAGCCCTCCAGCTTGGCAAGTACCCGGGCGCGGAGATTCTCTGAGGCGGCCAGAGCAGACAGTTCCAAAAGGGGTGTGTTGCCAATAAGCAGATGGGCAGAGGTGTAAATATTAGCCATATGACAGATCACCTTTCATGTGTACATTGATTTATAAAGATTATACCCTTGGGGGCA
>JAZQUM010000109.1:0-10349 GCA_045631305.1 Oscillospiraceae bacterium
GTCTCGTCCGGCGACGAAAGACGTCTTTCGTTCACATTCCGATCGGAATGTGAAACATAACTGCCAAAAGTAGCATACAGTGTGCTCATGGCAATCCCTGTTACCCGCATGGCGTGTTCTTTGCCGTGTTCTGTCAGCATGCGGATCACAAAATCGTTTCGCAGGTCTTTTAACGTGATGTCTTTCAGGGCTTCTTCCGTGGAAAGGGCGGCGGAAGCAAGGCGGGAAATATGCACGGAAGTGGGGTGGCTGCGAGCAGTGAGGATCACATAAGGGGAACTGCGGCGCAAAGGCGCGTCATAGCGCTGATGCAAAGCTGCCGAAAGGTCTGCAGTCAGAGGAACCGTATGGGTGGGGAGGTGAAGCTCGCCTTGCTCCAGATCTACCTGCTCCCAAGTAAGCGCGTGCATTTCGGGGCGGTTGAGGCCGGCTTGCCATGCAAGGCGCAAAATCAGTTCCTCCGCCTGTCCTGCATATCGCGTCAGCAAGCGCTGCAAAGCGGCTTCATCGGGCCGCCGGAGAGTTTTTTCTTCTTTCATAGGCACACCTGCTTTGAGATATTCTTATTCACAATGTACGGCACGGAAGAGAAAAAGTCAATATATCCCTTTGTGAAGGGTTTTGTTTTTTGTTGAAACAACAATTTGCGTTGACGCGAAAAGTGTTGGTTTAACAGGGTTGGTTTTCGTTGCAACAATTATTGTTAAAAACAAAACAAAAACCGTAATTTTGCACTAATTTTGCAACTTTTTCGAAAAATTTTCTGCTATGTTTTTTGTGAAAAGGATAGACAAAACCATTTTCGCCTGCTATAGTGAGCATGTCAGCCGAAAGGTTGAATAATAAAAATTTTCGTGAGGGTTTGCATATGAGCATCAAGATCGGTATCAATGGTTTCGGCCGTATCGGCCGCGTGGCACTGCGTAACCTGATGGAGCGCGGTGAAGGCTATGAACTTTGCGGCATTAACCTGCGCAAGGCAGATCTGGATTACATGGTTTACATGGTAAAGTATGACACCGTGTTCCATGGTTTCCGTGGCACCATCGAGCGTCTGGGCGAAGAGCTCATCATCAACGGCAAACCCGTTAAGGTATACAGCCAGAACGACGCTGCTCTCATTCCCTGGGAAGATTGCGGCGCTGAGTACATCATCGAATCCACCGGTGCATATTGCACCACCGAAAGCGCAGGCCGCCACCTGAAGGGCGGCGCCAAGAAGGTTGTTATCACCGCTCCCGATAAGGACGGCGTGACTCCTACCTTCGTTATGGGCGTTAACCATGAAAAGTATGAGTCCAGCATGAACGTTGTTTCCAACGCATCCTGCACCACCAACTGCCTGGCGCCCCTGACCAAGGTTGTTCATGAAACTTTCGGCATTGAGCAGGCTCTCATGAGCACCATCCATTCTTCCACCGCAAAGCAGAAGGCCGTTGACTCCCGTGCCGGCCGCGACTGGAGAACCGGCCGCAGCGTTATGGGCAACATCATTCCTTCTTCCACCGGCGCTGCAAAGGCAGTTGGCCGCGTTATTCCCGAACTCAACGGCAAGATGACCGGTATGTCTTTCCGCGTTCCCACCAACGATGTTTCCGTTGTTGACCTGACCGCTCGCCTCAAGACCAGCGCTACCTATGCTGACGTTTGCTATGCTATCCGCAAGGCCAGCGAAACCTATCTTAAGGGCATTCTGGACTACACCGCAGATCAGGTAGTTTCTTCCGATATGATCGGCAACGCTCACACCTGCATCTTTGACGAATCTGCCGGTATCATGCTGGAAGACAACTTCGTTAAGCTCATTGCCTGGTACGATAACGAATGGGGTTATGCAGACAAGGTCATCGAACTCATTACCCATATGTACAAGGTTGACCACGCTGAATAAAACTGAAAATGAAAAGCCGCCCTATGGGCGGCTTTTTTTCGCGCAAAAAAAGGGGTGCCTTTCGGCACCCCTTGTATCTATCATCTATTAAGCGTATTCCTCGGTTTCAATGAGACCGGAGCCGCCGCTCTTGCGCTTGTAAGCAACAGAGATGGCATTGGTGTCTTCATTGCGGAATACGAAGAAATTGTGATCCAGCAGGTTCATTTGCAGGATAGCTTCCTCAGCCGTCATAGGCTTAACGGCAAAGCGCTTGGTACGGACGATATCAAATTCGGTTTCTTCAGCCACTTCGAAGACATCGTCTGCTGCAACGGCACCTTCGGTGCGCAGTTTCTTGGAAAGACGAGTCTTGTTCTTGCGGATCTGACGATCGATATAGCTCAGAGCTACATCGATGGCACCGCGCATATCGCCATCGGGAGCTTCTTCCTGGGCACGAAACAGCATGTCACCGCCACGGATGGTTACTTCAACGACACAGCGATGATTCTTTTCCACGGCGAAGGTCACAAGTGCGGTTGCCTCCTCCCGGAAATACCGATCCAGCTTGGAGAATTTCTTTTCGGCATATTCCTTAATGGAGTCATTCAGGGCAACTTTCTTACAGGTAAATGTGAACTTCATATGCTTGCTCCTTTCGCGGTCCCGACCTCGGGGGTGATGAGAGGGGCGGTGTTGCTCCTCTTCTTGTCGGGATTATAACATATCTCCAATAAAAAAGGAATAGGCGGCGGCGGAATTTGGTTATTTGCACAAAAAGAGAGCGGTTTTTTCATCACGGGAAGAATAACAAAGAGGACGGGAAAAGTGCCCTAAAATGGGGCTTTCGCAAAGAAAGGAGAATTTGTCCCAAGGGGTAAGTTAGCAAAAAAAGAAATAGTGGCAAAGAAAAAAATTTGAAAATTTTGCGCAAAACGCAAAAAAGCACGGCAGAACTTCTGCCGTGCTTTTGAATGATCCTATTAGTTGCTGACGTCGTAAAACACTTTTTCGCCGGGTTTTACCATGCCGTCATCGCGGGCAATTTCCTCAATCAGGTTGGGGTCGTCTGCGCTGTCCAGCTGGCGGCGGAGGGCGTCGTTTTCCTCCTGCTGCAGGGCGATCTGTTCTGCAAGGGCGGTTTCTTCTGCCTTGGCTGCAGTGATCTTGCCGTGGAGCATCCACACCTGCACGCCTACAAAGATCACAGCAATGAAAAGAATGATCTTGGTGATCAAGCTGGACTTCACACCTGTTTTCTTTTTTGCGGCTTTCTTTTTTGCCATTGCCGTGTCTCCTTTGTGTTCTGCGGTTTCCAAAACAACATTATAGCGTACTTCTCCCCGAAATAAAAGAGCTTTTTACAGCTTTTCCTCACTTTTTGCGCCATGCGCAAGAAGAGGCGGCGGGGTGCATCCCAAAAGAACAAGGCGAGCAAAAAGCAGTCCAGCCAAAAATTCCAGATGGGACGAAAAAAAGCGGCAGGCAGCAAGAAATAGATTACCGCCCCCAGCATGATAGCAAGCAGCAGATACAGCTGTGGACGTCCATTGCCCAGTTCTAAAGTGAGAAGGAAGAGGGTTGCTGCGGCGCAAAGGCAATAGAGCCCATCCAGCAAGGCGGTAGTCAAGGGTGAGGCGAAGCGGCAGCGCAGTGCAGCAAAGAGATCATAAACAAGGGCAAAGGAAGCGCCTGAGAGAAGGGCCAAAAAGAACATGAGCAGCTGCTCTTGAATCGGGATTGTCACGTTAAGCAAAAAGGCGGGAGAAGAAACCGTGACCCCGGGAGTCGATTTCTTCATAAATCAGGGAATACACCGTGCCGCTGACGGCCATTTCACCCCCGTCCAAACTCAAACGGTCAATATGCAGGTTTTCACCCGTGACGGTGAGTTCTCCCAAAGAGGTATGGAGCACGATTTCGTTTTCGTCAAACCGTTCCACGTGATCCACTCCGGAAAGGGTCAGTTTTTCCCGCCCATCCAGCGTCAGGTGGTGAGGAAGAGTATCATAGGTCATAAAAAGCCTCCCATATCCTTGATGCTTCATGTATATGGGAGGGAGAGATCAATTATTCACTTACTTCGCGGTACATGGCGGCGGCATCTGCCTTGGAGACATTGTCTGCCACGGTGATGACTTCCACCTGTAAAGTTCTTGCGCCAAAATGCAGCGCCAAAATATCGCCCACCTTCACATCGTAAGAGGCGCGCTGCACCTTGCCGTTGACTTCCACAAGGCCGTTATCACAGGCTTCATTAGCCACGGTGCGGCGCTTGATGAGGCGGGATACTTTTAAATATTTGTCCAGTCGCATAAGAGGTCCTTTCCTGCAGAGGGGTTAAAAATACCGATGCACTTTACGGTGCATCGGTATTTTATAATGTTTCTTACTTGGAAACAGCGTCCTTCAGAGCCTTACCAGCCTTGAAAGTGGGAATGGTGGAAGCGGGGATCTTGATGCTTTCCTTGGTCTTGGGGTTACGGCCAATGCGTTCAGCTCTCTTCTTGGATTCGAAAGAGCCAAAGCCTACCAGCTGTACCTTTTCGCCGGAAGCCAGAGCTTCGGAAATGGTATCCAGAACAGCGGATACAACAGCTTCGGTTTCCTTCTTGGAAACGCCAGCCTTTTCAGCAGCAGCGCTAATGAGTTCAGCCTTATTCATATTACATCCTCCTAATAAGTTGCACCGGCAAAAACCGGATACATACATCTATATCTCAAAACGGAAAGCTCCGTTTTAAGCCTGATTGGATTTTGCCTCGTTCCAGAGAGCTGTCAAGTCGGAAAGGGGCATGTCGGCAAGGGACTTGCCTGCCTCAGCTGCCTGCTGCTCCACATAGCGGAAGCGGCGCAGGAACTTTTCGCAGGTGCCCTGCAGAGCCGTTTCGGGATCTACTCCGGCAAAGCGGCCAACTTTGACTGCGGCGAAAAGAACATCGCCCAGTTCTTCTTCAATGCCTTCTCCTGCGGCAACGGCCTGAGAAAGCTCTTCGGTCTCTTCGTGAAGCTTGTCCACCGCACCGGAGATATCGGCCCAGTCAAAACCGCCCTTGGCAGCTTTGGCCTGGATCTTTTCGGCGCGCCAGAGAGCCGGCAGAGATCGGGCCACGGAATCGCAGGCATCAAAGGTGGTGCGCTGGCCCTTCTCTTCCCGCTTGAGCTGCTCCCAGTTTACCAGCACTTCCTCTTCGCCGCTGACGGAGACGGTGCCGAAAACGTGGGGGTGGCGGAAGATCAGCTTCTTGCAAACCTGATCGGTGACATCCGTCAGGTTGAAGCGGCCTGCATCTTCTTCGATATGGATGTTGAAGAGGACCTGCATCAGCATATCCCCCAACTCCTCGCACATCAGCGCGGGATCGTCTTTATCGAAGCCTTCCACCGCTTCGTAAGCTTCTTCCAGGAAGTTGCGGCGGTTGGAAGCGTGGGTCTGCACCTGATCCCAGGGGCAGCCTTCAGGACCGCGCAGAATGCGCAGAACTTCGATCAAGTCATCAAATGTATAGATGTCTTTGTATTTAAAATTTACCATATAAATTTTCCTATTGCAAGTAAAAAGTTACAAAAAATTTACTTTAGTCTCAAAATACGGGCGATTTTGTCACCTTTTGGCAGAGATTGTACATCTTCGCGAGTCAGCATGCGCAGGGCCAAAACCAGTACTGCGTACACTGCTACACCGCCGCAAATGCCTGCAAACAAAGAGATTGCGGTGGATCCGTACTCGGAATGAGAGGCGGAAAATACGCGGAAAGTGAGGCCCTGAACGGCCCATGCGGCAGCGCCCATAATAGCGGAAGCCAGAACGGGTTTTGCGAAAAGATTAAAGTAACGAGGCTTTTCGGGGGAGTATTTCCACACGAAGAAGAGGTTCAGCCCCACGATCACCAGATAGCAGCAAAGGGTGGAGATGGGTGCGCCGTGGATGTTGATATCGGGGTTGCCTACCAGAATATAGTTCATGATGATCTTGGTGGCACCACCTGCCAGCATGGTGCAGATGGGAATGCGCTCACGGCCGTAAGACTGCAAAATGGCATTGGTCAGGTTCATGAGGCAGATGAAAATGCAGGCGATACCCAGCATGCGCAGATGGGAAGCGGCAGCAAGTGCGGCTTCGGGCTGGGCGGGATAAAGGGTCACAAGGATAGGTTCTGCCAAAACGCTGAGGCCTACACCTGCGGGAATGGCCAAAAGGGAAATAATGCGGAATGCAGAGGAGATGATGCGGTTTGCTGCAGCGGAATCGCTCTTGGCCATGGCGGCAGCAGCAAAGGGGATGAGGCTCATGGTCACGGGGAAGACGAAAGAGGGAGGCAGGTTGATAAGGTCCATGCCGAAGGTGTACTGACCGTAGAGCGCGGTGGGGGTTTCGGTGAGCTGCGCACTGATCTTGCCCAGCTGACCCAGCACGATCTTGCTATCCACCAGAGTGATGATGCTCATGGCAGAGTTGCTGAGGGTGATGGGAATGCCAATGGAGAGGATGCGCTTCATCAGTTCGCCGGATGTGGGAGGCACATCGCAGGCGCTATCACGGTCGCGATGGCGAACGAGATAGAAAATCATGAAGAGCATGGAGAGAATGGTGCCAACCGTAACGCCAAGAATCGCGCCGGCAGCGCCGAATTCCACGCCAAGACCGCTCTTGAGGAAATACCATGCAAGAGAGAGACCGATAATGAGCTTGCAGAAAGCCTCCAGAATCTGACTGATGGCGGTGGGGCGCATATTGCCCTGGCCCTGAGTGTAGCCGCGCATGCAGGCAAGGAGGCACACACAGAAAACTGCGGGGGAGAGAGCCTTGATGGACCAGTAGGCCAGCTCATCTTCCATGGCGATGGCAAGGCCCTGAGCGTTGAAGAACATGAAGAGGAAGAACGCAAGACCCAGCACCAGGAAAAGCCAGATGGCGGTGCGGAAGATTTTGCGCTTTTCGTTTTCGCGACCCTGTGCATGGGCTTCGCTGGTAAGCTTGGAAATAGCCAGCGGCAGACCTGCGGTGGAAACGGTAAGCAGCAGATTATAAATATTGTAGGCTACGGTGAAGTGTGCCTTGCCTTCGTCGCCAATGATGTTGCCAAGGGGGATCTTATAGACCGCGCCAATGATCTTGACGATGAAGACTGCGCCTGCCAGAATGGCAGCGCCGCCCAGAAAACTGGACTTGGAGTTGTTTTTTGCCATAACGGAATTACCTCATTGCGTTAAAACGGAAAGGTACTTAGCGGGGTGCGCCGCAATCACGGCAGAACTGGTCACCGGGCAGAAGAGCTTTGCCGCAAACCACACATTTTTCAATGCCGCGGCGAGCGTCGATCTTATCCTGCACTTCCTGTACTTCGCGCTTAGCCTCGTCGATCTCGGAGAGCTTTGCAAGGAGCGCGTCGGAATCGGTGGGAGAACCGGTGTGGGTGGCATAGACCATGGAGCCCACTTCCTGCAGAAGGCGGTTCACCTTGTTTTTCTTTTCGGCAAGGGAGATATTCAGCTGGGTAATATCTGCCAGAGCAGATGCCTTGTCGCCAAGGCAGGAAACGGTGTCGGCTGCGCTTTCTGCAAGGTCAGATGCGCCGGCGCGGACGGATTGCCAAAGTTTTTTCATGGATTCGTTCATAGTAAGCCTCCTAAACCATATGCAAAGGTGTGAAACTTATGAGATCACAGAGAACCGTTGGCAGCCATTTCACGGTAAAAGGCGGCAAAGGCTTCCTGATTGGCGGCGATTTTTTCGCTGCGCTGGATGTATTCCAGGGGGAACTTCAGGTTGAAAACACGCTCGATGCGGTTGCGGGAACGGTCCACCATCTTGGTGGAGCCGCCTGCGCCCAGAGAGAGGATGCCGTGGAGCTCTTCCATAATGTAGATATTATAGAGGCACTCAGCGTCCTTTTTGCACCAGCCTACATTTTCAAAGCTACCGGACATGTATTTCTGGCGGTAGAGATAGTAGGGGGCGAAGCCCGCGGCGCGAAGGGTGGGATTGGCGTGGTCCAGCATCTTCCCCACTTCTTCAGCGGTGGGGATGCGGGTATTTTGCAGCATGATGCGGCTGCCCTTTTTCAAAGACAGGGTGTGGACGGTAACGTTGTCCGTGCCCAGAGCCAGCACGCGGGAAAGGGTGCGCTCAAAGCCTTCGGGGGTGTCTTCGGGAAGACCCACGATCAGATCCATATTCACATGCTTAAAGCCGATGGGATCCACCACTTCCATGGCCCGCTCGATGTCCTCCGCGCTGTGGCGGCGGCCGATGGCCTGCAGCACATGGTTTTCCATGGTCTGGGGGTTGATGGAGATGCGGTCGGTACCGCGGGACTTCAGCACTTCCAGCTTTTCTTTGGTGATGGTATCGGGACGGCCTGCTTCCACGGTGTATTCTACGCAACGGGAGAGGTCGAAAGAGGCGTTGAAATGGTCCAACAGGCGCGCCATCTGAGGCGCGGTCAGGGTGGTGGGAGTACCGCCGCCCATGTAGAAGGATTTCACGTTGAGCCCCAGTTCTTTTACCATCTTGGCAGCGGAGGTGATCTCATCGCAGAGAGCATCCACATAGGGCTCCACCAGATGGAAGGATTTTTCCACGGAGTTGGAAACGAAGCTGCAGTAAGCGCAGCGGGTGGGGCAGAAGGGGATGCCGATGTAAATGGAGATATCCCGTTTATCCAGCGCGCGGTCGGCAGCGATGCCGGAAATGGCACTTTCGATGCAAAGCTGACGGCGCTGGTCGGAAACATAGTAGGTATCCCGTAAAATAGCATCCGTCTCAGCAACCGTTTTGCCGCCTTCCAGAAGCTTTGCGGCCAGCTTGCCGGGACGAACACCCGTCAGCGCGCCCCAGGGGGGCGTCTCGGTGGAGATGGCGCGGGCGGCTTCAAAGAAGCTGAGCTTTACGCAGCGCTGCTTGGCGCCTTCCAGCTCGTAGGGGTCAGTCTCCTTGCTGAGATCGGCAGAGGAAATGCCGTCTCCCGTTTTACCCTCGTAAGTAAGGGTGGTCTTGGCTTCAAAGAAGCCGGGGGCGGTCTCTTCAAGACGGATCTCAGCGCAATTGGGGGAGATGACATCTTCACCGTATTCAGGGCGTTCGGTGGGGAAGAGGGCCAGAAGGCTCTGTTCCACCGCATATTGATAATCGTGTCCGATGCAGATGAGCTTCATAAGGGAAAAAGCTCCTTTTTCAAGAAATTACGCGTCGCGCAGGGCCTGACGCATGTAGGGATTGTAAGAGCGTTCGTGGTCCAGGGTGGTGATGCCCATGTGACCGGGATAGCAGGTGGGGTTGCCTTCAAAACCTGCAATACGGCGCAGGGAAGCAAACATATCTTCCATGCTGCCGCCGGGGAAATCGGTGCGGCCGCAGGAGGCAGCAAACAGGGTGTCGCCGCAGAAAAGAGCATCCTTTGCCAGGAGGCACACGGAGCCTTCGCTGTGACCGGGGGTGGAATAAACGCGGATGGTGAGAGAACCCAGTGTCAGTTCATCACCTTCGCCGTAGGGACGGTGATTGCCGCGGGGATCATACTTGAGACCCATGCCTTGATACTGGTGCTGGCCCAGATCACCTTCGTGGAGATAAACGGGAAGATCGGGGTATTTTCTCAGAAGACCTGCCACGCCGCCCACATGGTCAAAATGACCGTGGGTCAGAAGGATCATAGTGGGAGTCGTGTTCAGCTTTTCCATTTCGGCAATAATGCGGTCGGCTCTGTCCGCAGGGTCGATGATGGCGCAAAGACCGCTTTCCTCGTCGGCAAGAATGTAGCAGTTGGTATTTACAATGCCCAGATTGAGTGTGGTGATCTTCATAAGTTTATTTCCTTTCCGTATCGTAAAGAATGGTAACGGGGCCGTCGTTGCAGGAGGTGACGGCCATGTCGGCGCCGAATTCACCGTGCTCCACGGTGAAGCCCCGTTCGCGGCAAGCGGCCATAAAGGTCTCGTAAAGAGGAATGGCCACATCGGGCTTGGCAGCACCGGTAAAACCGGGACGGCGGCTGGAGGTGTCGGCATAGAGGGTGAACTGGGAGACCACCAGAATGCTGCCGCCAACGGCCTCCAGATTCAGATTCATCTTGCCGTTTTCATCTTCAAATACACGAAGGTTGCAGATTTTTTCCGCAAGTTTTTTGGCAGTTTCTTCCGTGTCGTTGGGGCCAACGCCCAGAAGGATGAGATAGCCGCGGCCGATCTGACCCACGGTTTTGCTTTCGATGGCAACGGAGGCGGAAGATACTCTTGTCAGTACAGCGCGCATGGCGGTGCTCCTTGTAGTAATGGAAATTTAAATTGTTTTTTGCAGCGACATGCGCGGCGCATCCCCCCGCAGGATATTCCAATCGTTTTTCCCGGCGACATGCGCGTCGGGAAAAACACTTCTCGCGGAGTGCGCGTGCGAGCAAAGCGAGTGCGCAAACGCAGTGCAATCTCAAAAGAGATGCGTGTCATCTCTTTTGAAGCCGAAGGCTTAGCCTGTGGG
>JAZQUM010000110.1:0-10027 GCA_045631305.1 Oscillospiraceae bacterium
TGTTGAGATCGTGGAAAGCGGGGAGGCAATGCATGAAGATGCACTGGGGACCTGCGTTGTCCATGAGAGCCTTGTTGACCTGATAGGGATGGAGTTCCTTGATGCGTTCTGCCCAAACGGAATCGGGTTCGCCCATGGATACCCAAACGTCGGTGTAGATAACGTCTGCGCCCTTGGTGCCTTCCATGGGATCTTCGCAGAACTTGAGGGTAGCGCCGGTTTCCTTTGCGATCTCTTCGCACTGGGCGATGAGTTCAGCATCGGGGAAGTACTTGGCGGAGGTGCAGGCCACGAAGTTCATGCCCATCTTGGCGCAGCCGACCATGAGGGAGTTACCCATGTTGAAGCGAGCGTCGCCCATGTAAACGAGAGTGATGCCCTTCAGATGGCCGAACTTTTCCTGAATGGTCAGGAAGTCGGCCAGGATCTGAGTGGGGTGGAATTCATTGGTGAGGCCGTTGAATACGGGAACGCCTGCGTGGCGAGCCAGTTCTTCTACGATCTCCTGACCGAAGCCGCGGTATTCAATGCCGTCATACATGCGGCCCAGAACGCCAGCGGTGTCAGCGATGGATTCCTTCTTGCCGATCTGAGAGCCGGAGGGATCCAGATAGGTGCAGCCCATGCCCAGGTCGTAGCAAGCTACTTCGAAAGCGCAGCGGGTGCGGGTGGAGGTCTTTTCAAAGATCAGAGCAACGTTCTTGCCTTCCAGAATTCTGTGGGGAATGCCGGCCTTCTTCTTAGCCTTGAAATCAGCTGCGGTATCGATGAATTCCTGAATTTCAGCAGGAGTGAAGTCCAGCAGCTTGAGGAAATGAGTGTGGTTATTCATAGTTATCTACCCTTTCTTTGGTGTTAAGAACGCTTTGCGATGAAAGCTTCAATATCAGCGATCTGACGGGTGGTCTCCTTCACAGCGGGACCGCCGTGGCTTGCGCGAAGTGCCATGCAGTTTTCCAGCTTGATGGCTTCGTAAATATCTTCGGCAAAGAGGTCGGAAGCGGCCTTGAGCTCGTCAATGGTCAGGTCTTCCAGGGTCTTGCCCTGTGCGGTGCAGGCGGCGACCAGCTTACCGGTAACGGTATAAGCATCACGGAAGGGCATGCCCTTCTTGGTGAGGTAGTCAGCGCAGTCGGTGGCGTTGATGAAGCCCTTGCCTGCGGCTTTACGCATGTTTTCGGGGATCACGCGCATGGTGTCGATCATGGCGGTGAACACGGGAACGCACATTTCAACGGTGTCGATGGCATCGAAAACGGGTTCCTTGTCTTCCTGCATATCCTTGTTATAAGCAAGGGGCAGACCTTTCATGGTGGTCAGCAGGCTCATAAGGTCGCCGTAAACGCGGCCGGTCTTGCCGCGAACCAGTTCTGCCACGTCAGGGTTCTTCTTCTGAGGCATGATGGAGCTGCCGGTGGCATAAGCGTCATCCAGTTCGATGAACTTGAATTCCCAGCTGCACCAGAAGATGACTTCTTCGGAGAAACGGGAAAGATGCATCATGAGGATGGAGAGCGCGCTCATGAGTTCCAGCGCGTAGTCACGGTCGGAAACACCGTCCAGAGAGTTGCTCATAGGACCGTTGAAGCCGAGAGCGGCAGCGGTCTGATAGCGGTCAATGGGGTAGGTGGTGCCTGCCAGAGCGCCGCTGCCCAGGGGGCATTCGTTGAGACGCTGGGCGCAGTCTTCCAGACGGGTGATGTCGCGGGAGAACATGTTGGCATAAGCCATCAGGTGCTGGGCGAAGGAAATGGGCTGTGCGCGCTGCAGGTGGGTATAGCCGGGCATAACGGTGGACTGATACTGCTTAGCCTGCTTGCACAGAACCTTTTCCAGCTCGATGAGCTGGGCGATCATTTCGGGGATGCGGTTGCGGACATACATACGGAAGTCCAGCGCAACCTGGTCGTTACGGCTGCGGCCGGTGTGCAGACGCTTGCCTGCATCGCCGATACGGGCGGTGAGAAGGGCTTCCACATTCATGTGGATGTCTTCGTTGTCGGCGGTGAATTCCACCTTGCCTGCTTCCACATCATCCAGAATGCTCTGCAGGCCGTTCAGGATCGCTTCCTTGTCTTCGGCGGAGATGATACCGCAATCGGCCAGCATGGTGGCATGCGCCATGGAGCCGGTGATGTCCTCATAATAGAGGCGCTGGTCAAACTGGATGGAAGCGTTAAAATCATTTACTAAGGCGTCGGTCTCTTTGCCGAAGCGCCCGGACCATAATTTCATAAGGATTACCTCGCTTACAAAAGAAGGCAGGCTGAAGCACAGCCGTGGTGTCTTCAGCCTGCTCTTTTTATTAAATCTTACAGGTTGCCCTGGTCACGCAGAGCCAGGATCTTATCGGGCAGACCCCACAGGTTGATGAAGCCGGTAGCGTCGGTCTGGTTGTAATCGCTTTCTTCGAAGGTAACGATCTTTTCGGAGTAGAGGCTTTCAGGAGAGGTGACGGAGGAGGTGATGATGTTGCCCTTGTAGAGCTTGAGCTTCACCTGACCGGTCACGTGCTTCTGAGATTCTACAGCGAATGCCTGCAGAGCTTCACGCAGGGGGCTGAACCACTTGCCGTTATAGAGCAGGTCAGCAAAGTCAACAGCCAGCTTGCGCTTCATGTGCATGGTGTCCTTATCAACAGTGATCTGTTCCAGAACTTCGTGTGCGCGATACAGAATGGTGCCGCCGGGAGTTTCGTAAACGCCGCGGTCCTTCATACCGGTCATGCGGTTTTCAACGATATCCAGCAGACCGATGCCGTTTGCGCCGCCCAGTTCATTGAGCTTGCGGATGATGTCGCTTGCCTTCATCTTTTCGCCGTCGATAGCAACGGGAACGCCCTTAACGAAGTCCAGAGTAACGGTGGTGGGTTCTTCAGGAGCCTTGAAGGGAGAAACGCCCATTTCCAGGAAGCCGGGCTTGTCATACTGAGGTTCGTTGGCAGGATCTTCCAGATCCAGACCTTCATGGCTCAGGTGCCACAGGTTCTTATCCTTGGAATAGTTGGTTTCGCGGCTGATCTTCAGGGGAACGTTGTGAGCTTCAGCGTAGTCGATTTCTTCGTCACGGCCCTTGATGTCCCACTCTCTCCAGGGAGCGATGATGGGCATTTCGGGAGCGAAACGCTTGATAGCCAGTTCGAAACGGATCTGGTCATTGCCCTTACCGGTGCAGCCGTGGCAGATAGCGTCAGCGCCTTCCTTCTTGGCGATTTCAACCAGGCCCTTGCCGATGATGGGGCGAGCGAAAGCGGTACCCAGCAGGTAGCCTTCATAGTTAGCGCCGATCATCATGGAGGGGATGATAACATCGTCTACCATTTCGTCAACCAGGTCCAGAACGTACAGCTTGGAAGCGCCGGTCTTGAGAGCCTTTTCTTCCAGACCGTCCAGTTCGTCAGCCTGACCAACACCGCCTGCTACAGCGATGATTTCGGGGTTGTTGTAGTTTTCCTTCAGCCAGGGAATGATGATGGAAGTGTCCAGACCGCCGGAATAGGCGAGGACGATTTTCTTGAACTCTTTCTTGCTCATTGTTGTAGCCTCCTCGTGTGTTTAGCGAAATCATACTTGACTTGATCGATGCGCCTTGTACGCATCGTAACTTTATGGTCTAATATTATCACGGGAATGCATGATTATGCAATATGCAATCTGCACAAAGTATGGGAAAATAATTGTGCAAATAAGGAAACTATGTCCAAGTAAAGGGGGTGTTTATCCCTTGGGAACAAAGGGGAAAGGAGATTTTTGCCCCTGCGGTGGAAAATGTCTGGCATCCCGCGTGTATAAAAAGTGAATATATGCATGAATAATTGCATATTATGTGAATGAGATGTGGGAAAAACAGGAGGGAAAGCTGAAAAAAACCGAAAATTTTTGTTGAATAATTGGTGTTGATTTTATATACTAATCTAGTATAGATATAACTAATGAATCAAATAAAATTTCAATATATGGAGGAAGTAAATGAAAGCTTATAAGGATATGACCGCCCAGGAACTGGCGCAGGAATATAAGAGCGTTTCCGCTAAGTTTGAAGAACTCAAGGGCATGGCTCTCAAGCTGAACATGGCCCGCGGCAAGCCCGGCAAGGAACAGCTGGACCTGGTCAGCGACATTCTCAGCGTTCTGCCTGCCGATGCAGACTTTATGTCCGATGGCATCGAAACCCGTAACTACGGTGAACTCTCCGGCATCCCCGCTGCCAAGGCCCTTTTTGCTGAAATTCTCGGCTGCAAGGCTGAAGAAGTGTTCGTTGGCGGCAATGCCAGTCTGCAGTTGATGTATGACACCATTTCCAAGGCTTATACCCACGGTATGCCCAAGAGCGAAAAGCCCTGGGCCAAGCTGGATGAAGTGAAGTGGCTCTGCCCCGCTCCCGGCTATGACCGTCATTTCAAGGTTTCCGAATCCTTCGGCATGACCATGATCACCATTCCCATGACCGCTGAAGGCCCTGATATGGATATGGTGGAAGAACTTATCAAGGATCCCGCAGTGAAGGGTATGTGGAATGTTCCCAAGTACTCCAACCCCGAAGGCGTGATCTATTCCGCTGAAACCATCCGCCGCATCGCTTCCATGAAGCCTGCTGCACCTGACTTCGTTGTTATGTGGGATAACGCTTACTGCATCCACGAATTCGAAGGCGAATACGTAGAATTCCCCGATATCATCTCCCTCTGCGCTGAAAACGGCAACGATGGCATGGTCTTTGAATTTGCTTCCACTTCCAAGGTGACCTTCCCCGGCGCAGGTGTTGCTGTGATGGCATCCTCTGCTGACAACATCAAGTACATGGAAAAGCTCATTGGCATTCAGACCATCGGCTTTGATAAGCTCAACCAGCTGCGCCATGTCCTCTATCTTAAGGACAAGGCTACCACTCTGGAACTGATGAAGAAGCACGCAGGCGTTCTGGGTCCCAAGTTCCGCGCTGTAGTGGACCGTCTCGACAGCGAGATCGCTCCTCTTGCCATCGCTGACTGGAAGCGTCCCAAGGGCGGCTACTTCGTAAGCGTTGACGCTATGCACGGCACCGCAAAGCGCACCCTTGCTCTGTGCAAGGAAGCAGGCGTTGTTATGACCGGCGCAGGCGCAACCTTCCCCTATGGCATCGATCCTAACGACAGCAACATCCGTATTGCTCCTTCTCTGCCTCCCGTTGCCGAACTGGAACAGGCTATGGCTGTTTTCTGCACCTGCCTGCGTATGGCAGCGCTGGAAAAGTTGATGGCATAAGAGGAGAAGCGTATGCGTTATTTCGGCCGGGTATTTCGTCCCCCCAGTGAGGCCCGCAGCCTCATTGTGCAGGTGACCTATGGCTGCAGCCACAATACCTGCGCTTTTTGCAGCATGTTCAAGGAAAAGTGCTTTTGCCTGCGCCCCTTGGACGAGGTGCTGGAAGATTTTACCTTGGCAAAGCAGATGGGATACCGCGCAAAGCGTATCTTCCTTGCCGATGGAGATGCGCTGGTGCGCCGCGCAGAAGACCTTGCGGTGATCCTGGACCATGCTTATGCGTGCTTCCCTGAATGTGAGCGCGTCACCGCGTATGCTTCCCCTGCCAGCTTGCTGGTGCGCACGGAAGATGAGCTGCGTATGCTGCGTGAAAAAGGTCTTACCATGGTATACATGGGGTTGGAATCCGGCAGCGACACGGTGCTGAAAACCATGCGCAAGGGTCACGATGCCAAGACCATTGTGGAAGCAGGTAAAAAGGCCCGCCGCTGCGGCATGGCCCTTTCTGTCACGGCTATTTCCGGCCTTGGCGGCAGGTCGCTTTGGCAGGAGCATGCAGTGGAAACTGCCCGCGCGCTGAACGCCATGAACTCTGAGTATATCGGTCTTCTCACCTTGATGGTGGAACCTGAAACACCACTGTACGATTGGGTGCGGGAGGGAAAATTTAACCTTCTCGATCAGCTGCAGGTGCTGGATGAAACGGAGCTTTTGGTAGAGCATCTGGATTCTCCCGGAAGTGTTTTCCGTTCCAACCACGCTTCCAACTACCTTGTGCTGGCAGGCACACTGAATGCGGAAAAAGAGCAGCTTCTGCAGGATATCCGTCTGGCAAAGCAGGACACGGACCTGCTTCGCCCCGAATATTTCCGAGGTTTATAAAAGAAAAGCACCGTCGAAAGACGGTGCTTTTTTCATGGCATGGCATAATTTGGTTTCTGCAAAGCTTCTTCATAGCGGAGAGAGGCTGCCTGCCAATCGATAAGAGATGGGAAATGGGCAATGTATTCCTCTTTGCGGTTCTGGCGGTCGGGATAATAGGCATGCTCCCAAAGATCGCAGCAAAAGAGCGGGGTCTGCCCCAGCGGCACTTCGTGGGCGGGTGTTTTGACTAAGCGCAGTTTGCCATCCTCTGCGGCAAGGAACCAAAGGAAACCGCTGCCGTAGATATCTGCCGCAGCCGTGGAAAAAATTTTGAAAAAGTTTTCTGCACCGTGGAAAGTGTGGTCCATGGCGGTAAGCAAAGCGGGGGAAGGCTCTGCGCGGGCCGCGGCAGGAGCCATGGAGCGAAAGTAGAGATTGTGGGCAAATATGCTTCCTGCATATTGCCGTACGCGAGTGCGTTGAGGGACTGGCAGTTCGGACCAATCCCGAATCAGGCGGGACAGAGGCCAACCCTGCCATGCAGGGAGAGTGAAGAGCAGCGCGTTAAGAGAATCCACCGCATGGCCAAAATGCTTATCATAGTGCAAAGCAAGATTTTTTGCGCTGATGGCAGGCTCCAGCGCATCGTATCCGTATGGCAGCTGCGGCAGGGAAAAGGGATAAAAGAGATCCAAGGCAGTCATCCTTTCTTCGTTTTGCTGCCATTATATGCAAAAAGGAATGAGAAAAGCCCGATACCATTCGGTATCGGGCTTGATTGATCAGCGGGGGATGGCATCCACCCATGCGGAATACTTTCTGAGATTTTCGTCGCGTTCGGCAGCATTCTTGCCAAGAGTCAGCACATAGATCTTGATCTTGGGCTCGGTGCCGGAAGGTCGGATGAGAATGTCGGTGCCGTCGGAGAGCTTGAAGCGCAGCACGTTGGAGCCGGAGAGCTCAATAGGAGCGGTAGAACCATCTTCGCAGCGGGTGAGAATGCCGCTGGAATAATCGGTGCGCTCGGTGACCTTCACACCTGCGATCTCTGCGGGAGGCGCGGAGCGGAAGTCCTGCATCAGCTTTGCCATCTTTTCAAGACCGTCCAGACCGGGCATCACCAGATTGTGGGTCTTTTCACCGTAATAACCGTATTTTTTATAGAGATTTTCCAGCGCATCGAAAAGGGTCATATTCTGTGCTTCATACCATGCGGCCATTTCCGCAAGAAGCATGGAAGCGGTGACAGCGTCCTTATCGCGGACATAGTCGCCCAGCATATAGCCGTAAGACTCTTCGTAGGAGAAGATCACCTTGCCTTCACCGCTTTCTTCCAACGCGTTTTTCTTCTCAGCAATGAACTTGAAGCCTGTGAAAGTATCATAGCAGGCGATGCCGTTGGCAAGGGCCACCTTGCGGGCCATTTCGGTGGTGACGATGGTCTTGAGAGCTACAGCATTTTCGGGGAGCTTACCGCTGCGGCGCATGGCGCCAATGAGATAATCCAGCAGCAAAACACCCGTCTGGTTACCACTGACAGGATGATACTCACCTTCGTGGTCACGGACCATGATACCCACGCGGTCAGAGTCGGGGTCGGTGCCCAGAATGAAATCCACATCGTTTTTCTTGGCGAGGTCGACTGCCAGATAAAAACCTTCGGGGTTTTCGGGGTTGGGAGATACCACCGTGGGGAAAGAACCGTCGATGACCATCTGCTCTTCCACGCAGTGGAGATGGCGGATGCCCAGCTCGCTGAGAGCCTGAGGCACCAGTTTGTGACCGCAGCCGTGGAAGGGGGTGTAGACCATTTTGAAGGAATCTGCTACGGAAGCAACGGTCTCACGGTCGTTGATCATGGCGAATACATTTTCCATGAAGGCATCGTCTGTTTCCTTGCCCATGGTGACGATGAGACCCTTGCTGACGCCTTCATCATAGGGAATGGTCTTTACATCGCGGAAGATGTCGATGGTGGAAAGCTCACGGGCAATGGCATCGGCATGGTCAGGGGGGAGCTGGGCGCCGTCTGCCCAGTAGACCTTGTAGCCGTTATATTCCTTGGGGTTGTGGGATGCGGTAACATTAATGCCTGCCTGGCAACCGTAATGCCGCACCGCAAAGCTCAGTTCGGGTGTGGGACGCAGAGATTCAAAAATGCGGACAAAAATACCGTTGGCGGCGCAGACTTCTGCGGCAGCACGGGCAAAATCCATGCTGTGAAGGCGGCAGTCCATGCAGATGGCAATGCCCTTCTTTTTCGCATCTTCCCCTTCAGCGGCAATGACATTGGCAAAGCCCTGGGTTGCCCAGCGGATCACATGGATGTTCATGTTGCGAAGGCCTGTTGCCATGATGCCGCGCAGACCTGCCGTGCCGAATTCCAAAGGGGCAAAGAAGCGGGATTTTACTTCGTTTTCGTTATCGCCGATGGCGGCCAGTTCTGCCTTTTCCTCTTCGTTCAGGGCATCGCTGGAAAGCCACTTTTCATATTCTTTTCTGTAATCGCTCATAAGAGTCTCCTTATTTGTGGTAGCGGGTGCCGTCGCTGATCTGATAAGCGCGGTAGATCTGCTCGAGGAGCATGACACGTGCCATGTGGTGGGGGAAGGTCATAGGCGACATGGAAAGCTTCAAATCTGCCATGTCTTTGATGCTTTGGTGCAGACCAAAGCTGCCGCCAATGAGGAAGGTGAGCTGCGTTTTTCCGCTGACGGCCAGCTGCTCCAGCTTTTTGGAAAGATCTTCGCTGGAGAGGAGCTTTCCTTCAATGCACATGGCGATCACCGCGCCGCCTTTGGGCAGTTTTTCGCGGATGGCAGCGGCTTCCTGTGTCAGGGCGCGCTGTACGTCGCCATCGGAAGGGGCTTCGGGCAGGCGGAATTCAGGCAGTTCCACGATCTCGATCTTGCAATGGCGGCCAAGGCGCTTGACATATTCTGCCGAGGCTTCCGTATAGAATTTTTCTTTTAATTTGCCAACGCAAAGTACGGTTACTTTCTGCATACGCAAGAACCTTCCACTTTATAACATTCGCTCATGGTATCCCGCGGGGCAACGCTCAGCGCTGCAGCGCAGCCGCAGCAGGAGAGGGCCTGCCAAACGGTATTGTAGGCCATGGCGGGGGTGTTGTTTTCACGGCTGAGATGGGCGAGGACAATCTCTTTTGTGCCAGCCTGTGCGGCTTTTACCGCAAACTCTGCGGCGGCTTCGTTGGAAAGATGACCACGGGAACCTAAAATGCGGTCTTTCAGAAAATAGGGATAGTCGCCGCTCAAAAGGGTCTCCACATCGTGGTTGGCTTCCAGTACCAGGAGATCTACGCCGGGAAGCAGAGTCTCGGCTTCGGGTGTAACAAATCCACTGTCGGTCAGCACGCCGAAAGATCCGTCCGGTGTATCAATGCGGTAACAGACGCTGCCGGGGGCATCATGAGCAGTGGCAAAGGTGCGCACGCGGCAGGAGCCGATTTCCAGCTGGCAGCCGATCTCAAAGGGACGCAGCAGCGGCGTGATATTCTGTACACGATACTGCAGTTCGCGGGCGGCCACGGAAGAGGCAAAAATAGGAACATTATGGCGGCGCACAGTGGTGGCGAGGGCGGCAGTATGATCGCTGTGGGTATGAGTAATGAGAATGGCGGAAAGATCTTCCACAGAAAGGGAGAGTTCTTTCAGGCTGGTTTTAATGCGGCGCAGAGAGATGCCTGCGTCGATTAAAAGGTGGGTATCTCCGCTGGAGAGCAGCAGCGCATTTCCTGATGAGCCGCTGGCCAGGGTATAGAAATTCGTCAAATTAAGTACCTCGATAAAATGACAGCGCCCGCTGCAGCAGATTCAGCTGCTGTAACGAACGCTGACATAAATCACAATTTAGCCGATATGGGCTTCCAGTTCTGCATCATCACCGGGGATATCAAC
>JAZQUM010000111.1:0-10391 GCA_045631305.1 Oscillospiraceae bacterium
CCTGTTCGGGTTCACCCTTACGCAGGAGGCCGTGGTTTACATGCACGCAGGTCAGCTGCTTGCCGATAGCGCGGATAAGAAGAGCGGCAACAACGGAAGAGTCAACGCCGCCGGAGAGAGCCAGCAGCACCTTCTTGTCGCCTACCTGGCGGCGGATGAGTTCCACCTGGTCAGCGATGAAGTTTTCCATGTTCCAGTTGGCTTCAGCCTTGCAGGTGTCGAAAACGAATGCCTTCAGCTCAGCGGTGTGAGCTTCAGCATCGCTTTCCCAGGCCTTTGCGCCCTTATGATCTACGGAAAGGATAGGCAGGCCGCTATTGTAAACAGCCTCAGAAGCATCGATCTCCACGCCGTCAACCACGCGATTGGGGCCGCCGTTGAGGATGATACCCTTCACGCCGGGGAGGGCGGAGAGTTCCTTGGCGGAAATGTCATGGGGATGGATCTCGGTGTATACACCAAGGGCGCGGATCTCGCGGGCGATGCGGGGATTTTCTTCGCTGCCCAGATCCAGGATGAGGATCATATCCTGCTTCATAAAAGTGCCTCCTATTGGTTATAAAATTGATGGAACAATTTTAGCACTATCATCTTTTTCGCGCAATAGAAATCTAAACTTTTTTTGCACCAAAAGAAGAAAAAACTGCAAAGAAACCCTGTAATACCACCCCTTCATCGCAACCCACTTCACCGCGCTTTGCACAAAAAAATCTTTTTGCGCGGCGAGAAAAACGCTTCTCACGGAGCGAGTGTACGCGCCCGAGCCGCTGCAAGCGGCGACAAAGTGCCTTTGGGGTGCGCCCGAGCCGCTGCAAGCGGCGGCAAAGCACCCTTGGGGTGAATGAAACGAGCGCGGAGAGCGGAGTGCAATTCTTTTCCCGGAAAACCCAAAGACTTTTGGGGAGTTTTTTAGCCGGCCAGAGACTGCAGGATAAAGGAGTATTCTTTTCGGCTGATGGTGCCTTTCATATACGCCTCAAAAAGGTTGGTGCGCATCTGATCGGAGAAATAGGGATAGCCGCTGCGGCGCATCTGGGTCTGGAAGGAGGTGTACATGGTTTTGGCGGCGGCGGAAAGGCCGTCGTAAGAGGCGATGGCATCGGTGGCGGCTGTCTCTTCCGTTTCTTTTGCCGCGGCCTTTTTCCCGGAAGAAGTGCCGCTGCGGCCGCTGCTTTTGGCGGTTTTGGCGGCGCGGTATGCCGCAAGATAGCTGTTGGCATCGGTGGCAGAAATGCCTGCAGCGGCAAGGGTGGTCTTATCGGGCATAGCACCCGCTTTCAAAAGGGCCATAGCGGTGTCCCAGGCGGCATCGGTGTCCTTGCGGGCCTGCTGAGCTTCAAACTGCGCCTGCTCTGCCGCCGCTTCCTGCCCTCTTACCCACTCTTCGTACTGCGCGGCGGCAAGGTCGCTTTCTCCCTTGGCGCGGGCCTGCGCGCGGGCCATGGTGTATTCCGCTTCCAATGCGCGAAGCCGCTCTTCGCCTGCCGCCTTTTCTGCTGTTTCCTGCGCATAAAGGGCGGCCAGATCGCTTTGCAGCGTCACCGAGCGGGCCAGCTCCGCCTGAGAGGCGGCGCCGGTATTGATGCCCTGCGCTGCGCCAAAGCGGGCAAAGGCGCGTTTTTCCTTTTCACTCTGGGCGCTGACGGTGTTGCGGGCGGCATAATAAGCAGGAGCGATGGCAGCAAGGGACGCTTCTTCTGCTGCTGCATTCTTTTCATAAACCGCCTGCAGGGAAGATAGCTCTGCGGCAGTCTTTTGGGCGTAGAGCGCGTTGAGATAAGCCGCTCCCGCATCCTCACCGTAACCGCGGATGATGGCCTCATTCTCCCCCTTATAAGGGTCGATGCCGCCGTACATATCCACAATTTTATTTTCCCTCTCACGGCGAAGGGCAGAGCGCTGGGCTTCCGTTTCCGCCTGCAATATGGCAAGGGAATAGTCTTTTTCAGGGTCATAACCCAAGGTGTAGTTAAATGCCATGCTGTCCTCCTTTAACCCACCCAGTCGGCGCGCTGAGAGCGAACGTCCACATGGGTGAAGGTTTTGTAGCGGCCCACGCCGCCGGTATTGCCCAGCATGGCGCGGGCCTGGCGGGCCACCGTTTCAGGGGCAACGCCCTTGACGGTGATGTCTGCCGCCGTGCCGTAAAGATGCTGGGAATACTGCGCCCCGCCCACGGCCTTGTTTTTGGCGCTGGTGCGGTAGCCGCTGCAGATGGTGATGGCTGCGCCGAAATGATCCCGCAGATCCTGCAGCAGTTTTACAAGGGCGGGGGAAATGAAAATGGGGTCGGTGCCGTCAGAGCAGGCAAATTCTCTCACGCGGAAGTTGCGGCTGAGCTTCTCGGCGCCGTCTTTGGTTTTGGAATAAGCTTTCACTTCCATTTTTTCACGCTCCTTCCTTTTTTCTGGTGAAGAAATAAGTGATCACGCTGCCGTAGGATGCGGAAAAGAGGGGCAGCACCTCGCCGCGGCAGTCGGGCAGGAAAATGAGGGCCGTCATGGCAGCGGTGAGAGCCAGCGTCACAAGGCTTTTCACTTCCAGCAGCTTTGCCAGTTTCTCTTTCATACCTGCCCCCTTTCCAGATCGTCCACACGGTGGCAGAGGACTTTGATCTTCTCCTCCACCACGGGCATACGGCGGGCGAACTGATTGTGCTCGCGGACTTCTCTTGTCAGCTCCGCAAGGCGCTCATCGGTGAGCGCGGCGCGGCGGTTGTTGGAGGCGAGAACGCCTGCCAGCGTCACAACGCCGGAGATCACAGCGATGACGATTTCCGTCATGCGGCATACTCCTGAGATGTGATGGCGGTGAACTGCTCTGCGGTGATGATGCCCTTCTTCACCGCCAGACGCACCATAGCCGCAGACCAGAGACCGCGGTCGAAGTTTCGCTTGATGATATCAAAATTCATGTGAGTTCCTCCCTTTTTACTCCATATCGGGCATAGAATTGATCGCCATGAATTCCAGCGCGGCGGCGGTGCGCTCGGCGGCGGAGGGTTCGTTTGCCGCGGCATTTTCGCTTTCCTCCATGGCCTCCATCAACAAAAGCGCGTCCTCTGCCGTTTCGCAGGTGGAAAAGTCCGCGCCGCGGTTTTCAAAGGCGGTCTTCATCTGACCGAGCGTGCCGAAAAAGGCGCCGTTCACCTCACCTGCTCCGCACACCACGGTGATGTGTTCCAGAGCGGCAACGGGGTAGCGGGCCATCCACTGCTCCGCCGTCAGCACTTCGCCCACAGGGGTGATGACAGGGGACACCTTGTCCCAGATCGCATATCGTTTTGCCATAATGTTTCGTCCTTTCTTTTAATCCAAAGTGAAAATATCCACCGTAGCTGCCGCAGCGGAGTTGTCGCCGCCGCCTGCAAAGAGGGCATATTCCCCCACGGTGCCTGCCGCTTCCCCCCAACGGGGCGCGGAGAGGTCAGGGCCCCGGGCGGCGGTAAGGCTTTCGTCATAGACCACTGTGCCGGCGTAGATGCCCCAGTTGTTGTCACGCCCGCCGTGGAGGAGGGCGAAATCCCCCAGCACCGCGCCGCGGCTGAAGCTCTTGATGCCGCTCTGGGAAGGGAGCACGGTGTGGGTGAGGCTTTCGTCATAAACATCCACCGCGCCGCTTTCACCCCAGCCGCCGGCTATCATGGCCCGCCCCATGTAGGTAAGGCCCTGCATGGCATAGCGGCCCACAGAGAGGTCGTCTGCCGCGGTGCAGGTAAAGCTTTGGTCAAAGACCTCCACGCTCTTCACCGTGGATGCGCCACCCGCCACCAGAAAATAGTTCCCCGTCACTGCGCCTGCGCTGTGGTAGCGGGCGGTTTTCAACTGGGCGGTGGTGCGGGTGAGAGAAGGGGTAAAAAGATCCACCGCAGTTTGGCTGGCACCGTTAAAGCCCCCTGCGAAGATGGCGCGCTCGGCAAGGGTGCCTGCTGCCATTCTGCCGCGGGCGCTGTAGAGCTCCGTCATGGTGCGGGTAAGGGCGGCATCATAAACATCTACCGCGTTCTGATAGCGGGAGCCTGTGTCGCCGCCTGCAAAAAGGGCCATTTCCCCAAGGTCGGTCCCCGCCACCTCCTGCCGCGAGGCAGTAAACGACTGGGGAAGTGTTCGGGTGAGATGGGCATCGTAGGCGGTGACGGTTGCGCGGAAAGCGCTATTCACCTGGCTGCTGCCGCCGCCAAAGAGGATCTTTTCCCCTGCGTGGGCGCAAGCGCCCAGCCATGCAGGGTCACCCAAATCTTCGGCACAGCCTGCGTGAACGGGTGCACCTGCCCCAAGGCAGGCTCTGGCCACGCCACCCACACCGATGTAGGCCTTTTTCACCTTGCGGGCCGTGCCGGCAACACCAAGATACATGCGCCGCACTCTGCGGGCAGCCACAGCGCCGAAATAGACTTTTTTCGACATATTTCGCCCCCCTTATTCATACACCAGATACAGTTCCCCTTCCGCAAGGGGCGAAATGCCCGCCGTCAGGTCCTGGGTGGAAGCGGTGTAAGCGGGCGCAAAAAGGGTGCGGGCGCTTGCGGCCAGCTTTTCCGCCGTCACGCAGGAAGGCGCCAGTTTTGCACTTGTCACGGCGCCATTGGCCAGCTTTTCGGAAGTGATGCTGCCCTCAGGCACACTCCCCATGCTCAAGCCCGCCATGTCGGCGCGGAGGGTATCCAGCGCCATCTGCACCGTCATCTCCACGTCACCCAATACCGCGCCCAGCTTTTCCGCGGCAAGGGAACCTTCCAGTTCCTTCACCAGCACTTCGTTCAAATACTGCTGCACGGCTTTGCCCGCCTCGTCGAATTTGTTTTTCAGTTCTTCTGCCGTCAAACCGCCCACGTCGTTGGGCTCATTGTCCAGCGCGGCGATGATGGCCATGTCTTTGGTCAGTTTCGTAAAACCCATAGTTCCTCCTTTACTGTGCCTGCTCCATGGCGCGGATCAGATCTTCCCGGTCGGTGATATGGCCGGCAGGCAGGCGTTTGAGATATTCCACGGTGGAGATCTTACCCTGCAGCAAGAGGTTATCCAGCGTCTGCATGGAGGCGATCTCGCTCCAGTAAGCGCTTTCTCCCGCTTCCAGCTCTACCTGCATAGGCATGGTGGAAAGAAGGGAAAAATCAAAGGGCACCGCCACCGTGCCGCCCTGAGGCGCGGCAATGGGGATCTGGCGCAGACCGTAATACGCCGCCATGAACTCAATATAAACCTGTCCCAGTTCCTCCACGCACTCCAAAAGCGCCTGGCGGGTAAGGGAAAGGGGCGTAGTGCTGGCACGCTGCAGGGCGATAATGGCAGAGGTGTTGTCAGGCCGCACATCTCCCAGGGCCGCGTCGGATGCGCCCAGGAATTTCTGGGTGTAATTTACTGCAAGGTCAATAAACTGGCCGATCTGGGGGGATACGCTGGCGCCCTCCACCACTCTTGCCGCCCCGTCCACGCTGCCTGCAATGCCAATGGCAGCGCCTACCCGGTTGGTCCAGTTTTTCACGCGGGTCTTGTCATACACCACTTTGGGATAAGCAAGGCTCATAAGGGAGATCATGCTCATGGCAAAGAGTTTGTTGACGAAGATCTGATTGGGGATAAGGCCCGTGATAAGGGCTGCGCCGTGATAGTTGTCACGGTCTTTTTCCCAGCTGAACCACACCACGGGATAGCGGCGCACCCCAAGGCTCCACGCCTTGCCAAGGGCCACATCACGGGTGGATTCAAAGGCCATCACTTCCCCTGTTTGCTCATCTTTCCAAAGTCGGAGCAGCACCGTCACCTTTTCGCTGTGTCTATCATCGCTCTCACGGCGGCCGCCCTCTTTTTTATCTGCGCGGATGCTTTGCACCGTGTCCTCAGAAAGGCCGCGGGCCGCAGCGCGGCGGCGCAGTTCGCTTAAAAGTTCGCGCCGCTCGATGATGATGTAAGGCTGGCGCTCCACCACAGCGCAGGCGGGGTTGCCGAAAAGCACAGCAGTATTGGGAAGAAACTCCGTCACAATGCCGCTTTTTGCGTCCCAATAGGTGTAGAGGCAGCCGTCTCCATCCACTGCCGCAGCGCGGCAAAGGGTGCGAAGGAGACCGGGCACGCGGTTGCGCTCAAAGATGGTGTGGAACTCGCCGTTTAAAATCTCGCTGACGGTTTCGTGGGCGTGGGAGGTAACGGTGGAAAGCGGGGCAGCATTAAGCTTCAGCTTGCCGCTCATCACGTTTGCCACGGAGAAAAGCACCACGCGGCGCAGGAAATTGAAAACAGGGGTGGGAAGGCCGTTGGCCTGCACGCCTTCCCACTGGCGGCCCAGAAAGAAATTTTCATTGGTCTCCACCGTGCGGTAGAGATCCCGGGCGAGGTTGTAGTCCACGCCCCGCTGATATTCTCGGTAGACCCCCTGCGGGGTCAGGTCAATAGGATGCATAAAATCCTCCTTGCTTTGAGGTAATAAATAATCGTAAAGCAGAGTTCTCTCCCGCTTTCAGGCGCGGGGCGGTTATTTCACCGCGCTTCCGTATCGCACGCCGATGTCCGCTCTTAATACCGTTGCCGTAGCGCTGGCAGAACGGCTGGAAAAGACCAGCTTGTAATACGCCGCCTTTTTCACCTTGATCTTCACCCGCTTCACCTGGGGCTTTCGGTTGGTAGCAAAGGAAAAGTGGTTGAAATCCACATGAAGGAAGTTGGCAAGGGAGCTGACCACGCTGCGTGTGCCGTGGTCGCTGCGTCGGTTGGACTCCACGCTCACCTGCACGCGGGCGTTGCTCTCAGGCTCAATGGCCACATAAAGCCGGGGAGAATATTTCATGCGCCATGCGCTGCCAAGATCCATAGACCCCGTTTCCGCATAGGCGCAAATAGCCTCCCCGTCATCGTTGCGGTAGGCGCGGGAAATGCAGGCGATGCCGCCGCTGTGGGCGCCGTAGAGCTTTCCCCGGTGGGCCGCAAGCGCCACAAAGGGGAAATTCTCATAGCGGTACCAGCCATCCACCGCGTAGTTATACACAAGGGCCGTGCCCCCTGCCAAAACATAAACCTCCCGTTCTTCCCCGTGGTCAAAAAGGGTGGCTTTGGCAAGGTCCATTTCCCCCATGGAATCCCGGGCAGCGTCGGAAATGAGACGGGCGTTGGTCTCATCCAAGCTGGCGGAGCGGCCTGCCGCCCAGCGCCATGCGCCGCCGCGGCAAAGGGTCACAGGGTCATTTTCCACCAGCGCCGCGCCGTAAGCTGCCGCGCCGATGTCGCGGTTCACGCCCCGCACATAGAAAGCGTCTGCGGTGGAGCCGTCAGCCAGGGTGAGAATGTCGTGGCTGATGCGCCATGCCCCTGTGGGCTTAAAGGCCAGCATAGCCGAATACTGGCGGATGAGGGCAGTAACGGGGGTGTTCTCTTCCCCGATGCGGCACTCGTTCAAATCGGGGAAATAGGCGGCGGTGGGTCTGCCGTTTTCATCCAGTCCCGAGTAAATCACCCGGTTGGTGCCATCCCCATAAAGGAAGGCGCGGCTGTCGGTAAGGCCGCCGTAAAGCTCGCAAAAGCGCATGGCCGCCACTTCCTCCGCCGCCCCCTCACCGCAGCGATACGTCACTTCCAGCGTGTCCACTCCCGCAGGGGGCGCGGCAGCAAAGGTGAGCTTGCCATCGGCAAAGGTCCAGTTTTCTCCGCCGGAAACAGCGCTCACTTCCTCTGCCTCCTTTTCCGGGAGCGTAAAAACCCGGCTCTCCCCATCGGGCGAAAAGCGCACGCGGCGCAAAGGCGTCAGCCGATTCACCCGCTCCAGCAGCACGCCGCTGCCCTCCGGGGTGCAGCTGACAGCAACAATGGGCACATACGGCGTCACCGGGGCAAAGTCCCCTTCCCCCGTCCACACCTGATAATTTTCCCCGTCCAGAAGGTATACCTTTCCTTCAAAGGCGAAGAAGCTGCCCCTTTGCCTTGCGCAAGTGCCGATGCGCTGCGCTGTTTCCGCCCCGGCGTCCAGAAGATAAATGCCGCCGCCTATGGCCGCAAGCAGCACCTCACGCCCAAGGCACAGCCCGCTCCAAAGGGCGGTGACCTCCCCATTCAGGGCAAACACCGTTTTTCGGCCCGGGCGGATCTGAAGATGGCCGTGGCGGGTGAGGCGGAAGTTTTCCATGCGGGCCATCTCACCGTAATTTAACTTGGTGTCGCCGTCAGCATTTTCCCGAAGCCCGGAAAAAGCCTTCAGCGCCACATGGGCGAGGCTTTCCCCCGCCTTGATCTCTTGCATGCTCTTCTCCTTTCACGCTTTAAAAATAATCGAGATACCCCGTCTCCGCGCCGCCGCCCAAAAGGAAATCGCAGTAGTCGGGGGCGGAAACATCGGGGTAGTCCCACCCCTGGCGCTGCGGCTCTGCCGCCTTGGTGCGGGCGGCTGCAAAATAGCGCAAAGCATCGGGCAGGTGGGTGATGTGGTGGGGCGTTACGGCGCAGTCCGAGGGGTTTTGCGCGTCGTGCTGCAGCGCCGCCAGATTTTCCAACAAAATTCGACAGCTTTCGTGGATGAAAAGCCGCCCCGCCATCAGTTCTTTCACCGCCATCCACCCGTGGATGCGCTCATTGGGCGCCTTCACTGCAGGAAGCCCGCTTTGTGCGAAGAGCTCTGCCATGGTGCGCCCGCTCTCTTTCACCCGGCTCCACATATCCGGAGGCGCGAAGGTGCACTCGATGTCCTCTTTCCCCTCCGTCATGGCAAGGGCCAGCGCCGCCGCTTTGGACACGATCAGGTCTTTTGCCTGCACCTCGCGGTAAACATAGACGTTCCCACTCTCGTCCACCGCCAGCCACAGCATGGCAAAAGCGTCCAGGCCGTAGTCAAAGGCCCGGTAACGGCGCACGTTTTGGGGCAGTTCCCCTTTCCAGATGCAAGCGGCGCTTTCGGGGAAAAATGCCCCGGAAAGGGCGTTCCAATCCCCGTAGCGCCACGCGCGGCGGGTGTCTTCGGGGAGAAGGTCCAGCATGGCGGTGTAACCGGGCGAGCCCTTCAAAAGGGCAGGGTTATCCTCCACCGTGGCGGGGATGAAGCAGTGGTCCTCTGCCCGCTCCCCGCGGCAATAGTTTTTATCCACAAAAAGCCGCTTCACCCAGCCGTGGCCCACGCCGCCGGGGTTGCAGGTAAGATACATTCGCCGCGGCACGGGAGACGTGCCGCGCAGGCACGCCCCCAACGTGCGGAATTCATTTTCGGTAAACTGGGTGGCCTCTTCCAGAAAGATCCAGTCGTATTCCTGCCCCTGATATTCTCCACTCTCCCCCGAGCCGTAATGGCCGAACTTAATAAGAGAGCCGTTGGTAAACGTCAGGGTGCGGGCAGAGCCGTTGTAATCCGCAAGACCCCGGGTCATTTTCTTCATGGGCAGAATGATGCTCTGCTCCAGTTCCGGGTACTCCCGCCGCACAATGAGAATGCGGATGCCATCGTACTTCAGCGCCCCCAGCACCGCCTTAACCCGAAGCACATGGGTCTTACCCCCGCCTCTGGCCCCGCCATAGGCAGTGAAAGGGGCCCGGGAGCGACAAAAGGCGATCTGCTTTGGATTCAAGTCCCCTGTATTGAATGTGATGAGCTTTTCCATAGAGATCTCCTTTCATCGTCGTAAACCCGGCTGCCTTTTGCAGCGTCAAGGGCGAAATCGCCCTTTTTTTATCTGGTGAAGACCAGTTCCATGCCTACGCCGTCAGACTTCTTGGCCACCGCGCGAAGGGTCTGGCCACCGCCCACCAGGGCTTCAGAGGTGTAGCGTTCCGCAGTAGAAGACCAGCGGGGATCGGTGCCGTCGGTGGTGTAGCAAACCTCATCGGCGCCTTCAGGAGGCAGAATGGTAACGCGGCTGCCGCTGATGGTCATAGTGGGTGCAGGCATGATAAAGTCGTTGCTGCCGGCAACGCCGATGCCTGCATTCTTGGTGCCCAGCACGAAAGCATCGTAATAGGTCACACCCTGTGCCACAGGGCCGCTGTAACCCTGCACCTTTTCCAGCACGTCATACTGCGCCAGCTTCACAGGGTCCACGGAGGAAGCCTTGTGCTTGATCATAAAGTGAACGCCGGCAGGGAGATAACCGGACACCACGCTTACCACCTTCATGCCGTCAAACATGCCTACCACGCCCTTTTCAATGGCGTCCTTGCCCAGGCTTTCAATGCTATCCACTGCATCGCAGATCTTCAGCATCTTGTAGTAGGGGGTGGGGATAAAGAGGGTGCGGCCCTCGGTGGGCACGCCGCGCTCAGTCATGGCAGTGGAAAGGTCCAGAATGTCCATGGCGATGGTTTCCACAGTGGGCACGTTTTCCAGCAGCAAAGGAGTGCCTGCACCCAGGCACCACTTCTGCAGGCGGTAGCGGTCCATGTTGGGAATGGTAACTTCGTCCAGCTGGCGGCGCAGCGCCTTGC
>JAZQUM010000112.1:0-4129 GCA_045631305.1 Oscillospiraceae bacterium
GGTGTTGAAAAAGCTTGTATTGAACGGTCTTGTTGATTACGTGGCGATGGATATTAAAAACTCGCCCGAAAAATACGCCTACACCTGCGGCTTACCCGCAAGCTACGACCTCTCTAAAATAGAAGAGAGTAAAAACTTCCTTATGGAGGGTCACGTTGATTTTGAGTTTAGAACCACCGTTGCAAAGCCCTTCCACACAGAGGAGGATTTTTACAAGATCGGAGAATGGATCGCAGGAAGCGAGAAATACTTTTTGCAGCAATTTAAGGACTCGGGCGACATAATCGGGCAGGAAATTTTTTCCTTTAATGAGAGTGAAATGGAAAAGTTTTTGAACGTTTTGTTACCTTTTGTGCCAAACACACAATTAAGAGGTGTGTAAACTGGATATTGTGCCGAAATTCGACAAAAAACACAATATCTTGTGTTATGGGGTTGACAAACACCACTAAATATAGTATAATGCTAATGCGGCGCGGATGGCTGTCCGCGCCCATTTTATGCCATTTTTTGCCGAAACCTATATGGCATAAGGGAAATTTCAATTATAATTTTTTCAAAATATTTTAAATTCAAGGAGAAAGAAATGTACAGCGTTCAAAAGAGAGACGGAAAAATCGTAGAGTTCAATTTGAGCCGCATTTCGGATGCTATCAGACTTGCATTCGAGGCTCAGGAAAAGCAGTTTAACCAGAATATCATCGACTTCTTGGCACTCAAGGTCACCGCAGATTTCGAGACCAAGATCAAGGACGGACTTATCGCAGTTGAGGATATCCAGGACAGCGTTGAATCCGTTCTCGTTCAGGCAGGATACGCAGACGTTGCAAAGGCGTACATTCTTTACAGAAAGCAGCGTGAAAAGATCCGTAATATGCGTTCCACCATCCTTGACTACAAGGAGCTTGTAAACAGTTACGTTAACGCAAACGACTGGCGCGTTAAGGAAAACTCCACCGTTACCTATTCGGTAGGCGGACTTATCCTCAGCAACTCGGGTGCAATCACAGCAAACTACTGGCTTTCCGAAATTTACGATCAGGAAATTGCCGACGCTCACAGAAATACCGACATCCACCTGCACGACCTTTCGATGCTTACCGGATACTGCGCCGGATGGTCTCTTAAGCAGCTTATTCAGGAAGGTCTTGGCGGCGTTCCCGGAAAGATCACTTCCGCACCCGCAAGCCATCTTGCAACCCTTTGCAATCAGATGGTTAACTTCCTTGGCATTATGCAGAACGAATGGGCTGGCGCTCAGGCGTTCTCCAGCTTCGACACCTACCTTGCTCCCTTCGTTAAGGTAGACAACCTCACTTACAAAGAAGTTAAGAAGTGCATCGAGTCCTTCATTTTCGGCGTTAATACTCCCAGCCGTTGGGGTACTCAGGCTCCCTTCTCCAACATCACTCTTGACTGGACCGTTCCGAACGACCTTGCTGAGCTCAACTGCATCGTCGGCGGCAAGGAAATGGACTTCAAGTACAAGGATTGTAAGAAGGAAATGGACATGGTTAACCGTGCCTTCATCGAAACTATGATCGAAGGTGACGCAAACGGACGTGGATTCCAGTATCCTATTCCCACCTACTCCATCACTAGTGACTTTGACTGGTCCGAAACCGAGAACAACAAGCTTCTCTTCGAAATGACCGCAAAGTACGGTACTCCCTACTTCTCCAACTACATCAACAGCGACATGGAGCCCAGCGACGTAAGAAGTATGTGCTGCAGACTCCGTCTTGACCTGCGTGAGCTGCGCAAGAAGTCCGGCGGCTTCTTCGGCAGCGGTGAGTCCACCGGCTCCGTGGGCGTTGTTACCATCAATATGCCCCGTATCGCTTACCTTGCAAAGGACGAGGCAGACTTCTACAAGCGTTTGGATCGCTTGATGGATATCTCCGCACGCTCCTTGAAGGTGAAGAGAACCGTTATCACCAAGTTCCTGGAAGCAGGTCTGTATCCTTACACCAAGCGTTATCTGGGAACCTTCAACAACCACTTCTCCACCATCGGTCTGGTTGGTATGAACGAGGCTTGCCTCAACGCCAAGTGGCTGGGTAAGAACCTCACCGATAAGGCCGCTCAGAAGTTCACCAAGGACGTTCTGAACCACATGAGAGAGAGACTTTCCGACTATCAGGTAGAGTACGGCGATCTGTACAACCTGGAGGCTACTCCCGCAGAGTCCACCTCTTACCGTTTGGCTAAGCACGACTTGAAGTTCTACCCCGACATCATCACCGCAGGCGGCAAGGACGGCGAGACTCCTTACTACACCAACAGCTCTCACCTGCCCGTTGGTTACACCGAGGACATCTTCTCCGCTCTGGACGTTCAGGACGAGCTCCAGACCCTTTACACCTCCGGTACCGTATTCCACGCCTTCTTGGGCGAGAAGCTGCCTGACTGGAAGTCCGCGGCTACCCTTATCCGCAAGATCGCTGAGAACTACAAGCTGCCCTACTACACCATGTCTCCCACCTACTCTGTGTGCAGAGATCACGGTTATCTGGTGGGCGAGCAGTTCGTCTGCCCCGAGTGCGGTCAGAAGACCGAGGTTTACAGCCGTATCACCGGTTACTACCGTCCCATCCAGAACTGGAACGACGGTAAGGCGCAGGAGTACAAGGATCGTAAGGTTTACGACGTTGCAGGCCCTAAGCTGACTCACGAAGGTCCTATCAATGCAGAAGAGACCTGCACCTGCGAGGCGGCTCCCGCTGAAAACGCAAACGACGGCGCATGGCTGTTCACCACCGCTACCTGCCCCAACTGTAAGATCGCTTGCGCACTGCTGGACAAGGCAGGCTTTGCATACGAAAAGCTTCTTGCCAACGAGCACGCTGATCTGGCGGCAGAGTTTGGTGTGAAGCAGGCTCCCACGCTGGTAGTTGTTAAGAACGGCGAGATGGCTAAGTTTACCGGCGTTTCCGACATCAAGAAGATGCTGAACGCATAAACTACGAATTAAGGGAAGAATCAAATATGTATGATTTGATCGTTATCGGCGGTGGACCTGCGGGGCTCACCGCCGCCCTGTATGCACGCAGGGCGAATAAAACCGTTTTGGTGATCGAAAAAGGAAGCTTTGGCGGACAGATCACCTATTCTCCCAAGGTTGAGAACATTCCCGGCTTTACCGAGATCACCGGCAACGAGTTCGGCGAAAAGATGGTAGAGCAGGTTCTGGCGCAGGAAGCGGAAGTGGAATGCGCTGAGGTGCTGGAGGTGAAGGACGGCGTTTATAAGACCGTCGTTACCGACTCCGGCGAGTTCACCGCGAAATCCCTTGTCATCGCCACCGGCGCGAAGCACCGTTTGCTGGGGCTTCCGGGTGAAGAGAAGTATATCGGCGAAGGGATCTCCTTCTGCGCGGTATGCGACGGCGCGTTCTACGAAGGCAAGGAGGTAGCCGTGATCGGCGGCGGTAACTCTGCTTTGCAGGAGGCTATTCTGCTGGCAGACCTTGCCAAGAAGGTCACCGTGGTGCAAAACCTTGACTTCCTTACCGGTGAGCAGAAGCTGCAGGACAAGCTGGCTACCAAGCCCAACGTAGAAGTGATCCTTGGCACCGTGGTAGACGGCTTCATCGGCGGGGACGCTCTGGAGGGCATTCGCATCCGCAAGGAAGCTGACGGTACCGTAAGCGATCTGATGGCGGACGGCGTGTTCGTTGCCATCGGTTTGGTACCCCAGAACGAGGTGTTCGGTAGCCTGGTTCCGTTGGATCCCAGAGGGTACATTCAGTGCGGCGAGGACTGCGTTACCGGGACACCCAGTGTGTTTGCCGCAGGTGACTGCCGTACCAAGACCATTCGCCAGGTGACTACTGCTGTGGCAGACGGCGCGGTTGCCGCTCTTGCCGCTTGTGCATACGCGGATAATATTCAATAAGAACGATGATTATGGGGTATTTCTTTTCGAAAAAGAAATACCCCATACCCCAAAGAAAACCCAATGCCGAAAACTGACGTTTTCGGAAAGAAAAAGAAGCTTATAAAAAAGCTTCTTTTTTTCAAGGTACGTTTCTTTGGGGATTTTAAAACCCCTTTCTTTTCGGAAAGAAAGGGGTTTTAACGTTCTTTTAAGCCAAAGTAGCCGCCATGACAGCCTTGATGGTGTGCAT
>JAZQUM010000113.1:0-12906 GCA_045631305.1 Oscillospiraceae bacterium
TTGTCCACTGCTCCATCAGCTTTTGGATGGCTTGGGCCTCCTCGATAAAATGCAGATCCTGCCGCTGCAGGTTCTCGATCAGCGCCGCTGTCCCGGATTCTTTGTCGTCCATATTCATCACAATGCAGGGCAGCTCCGTAAGTCCTGCCTGGATCCCTGCCCGCAGCCGCCGCTCTCCCGCGATCAGCACCCAGCCGGTGTCGCTTCGGCGCACGCAAAGGGGCTGCAGCACCCCGTTTTGGCGGATGCTCTCGCTGAGTTCTTTCAGCGCCGCGGTGTCAAAATTCCGCCGCGGCTGGTGGGGATTGGGACGGATGGCGTCCACCCCCAGCAGCAAAAGCCGCTGTCCCTTTTTCGTCCATGCCATACTTCCCGCCTCCTTTTCCCCTATTGTAGGCAGGTGGCGGGGTCGAAAGCTGTCGAAGGATGAAATGTGCTTCCAAAAATAAAAAAACCGTGATAAAATAAAGGGTAATGAAGCTTTTAAGGAGATCTCTATGGTTTATCTCATTCTCATACCCCTGCTGGTAGCTTGCGACCAGCTGGTGAAAAAATGGACCGTCACCACCTTTGCCGCCCCTGCAGCAGGCTCCGTCCACACGGCAGACGCCGCCCTTCCCGGCATCCGCGGCATCGTGGAGCTGACGAGAGTGCATAATTACGGCGCGGCCTGGAGCAGCTTTTCCGGCATGCGGTGGCTGCTCATCGGCGTCACCGTGGTGCTGATGGCCATCCTCGTTTACCTGTGGGCCAAAAAGATCGTGCGCCACGGCTTGGGCAAGCTGAGCCTTGCGCTGATCCTTGCCGGCGGCATCGGCAACCTTATCGACCGCGTGGCAAACGGCTACGTGGTGGATACCTTTAACCTCACCTTTATGAACTACCCCGTTTTCAACGTGGCGGATATCTGCGTGGTGGCCGGCGCCATTGGCGGCGCCATCTACTACCTTTGGCTCTACGATAAATTTGATGCAAAGAAGGATAAAGAAGCATGATCCTCACTCTGAACCCCACAAGTGAAGATAAGGGCACCCGTGTGGATGCGTATCTGGCCTCGGCAGAAACCTCCCTCACCCGCTCCGCCGCCGCGCGGCTTCTGGAAGAGGGCGCCGTCACAGCAGACGGCAAGGCGCTGCGAAAGAACTATAAGATCTTGGGCACGGAGACCATCGAAGTGACCCTTCCCGAAGTGGAGGAAACGGAACTCCTGGCCCAGGATATCCCGCTGGACGTTGCCTATGAAGATGATGACGTGATCGTGGTGAATAAGCCCATCGGCCTTGTGGTGCATCCCGCCCCCGGCCATGCTGACGGCACTTTGGTCAACGCGCTTTTGCACCACTGCGGCGATTCTCTCTCCGGCATCGGCGGGGAAACGCGCCCCGGCATCGTCCACCGTATCGATAAGGATACCAGCGGCTTGATTATTGCCGCCAAGAACGACCACGCCCACCTCTCCCTCACCTCCCAGCTTTCCGACCATTCCCTTGCCCGCACCTATGAATGCATCGTGGTGGGCAATATCCGTGATGACTCCGGCACCGTGGATGCTCCCATCGGCCGCCACCATACCGACCGCAAGCGCATGGCTGTGACCCCTCACAATTCCCGCCACGCCGTGACCCATTATGAGGTCATCGCCCGCTACCCCGGCTTCACCCACCTGCGCTGCCGTCTGGAAACGGGCCGCACCCATCAGATCCGCGTGCACATGGCCCACATCGGCCACCCCATTTTGGGCGACACCGTCTACGGGGCGAAAAAGCCGGTTCCCGGCCTTACGGGCCAGTGTCTCCACGCGGTAGCGCTGAAGTTTATCCACCCCCGCACGGGAGAACCCACAGAAGTCACCTGCGGCCTCAACCACGAGTTTGAAGCGATGCTTGAAAAGCTGAAGAAAAAAGCAAATTAAAAGAAAAAAGACTGCGAGGTTTCTCGCAGTCTTTTCTTATTGGTCTATGATATGTTGGGCCGCGGCAAGAACCATCTCCCGTAACTCTTCTGTGATCTCGCCCGTTTCGGTTTGACCGTGTACGGTGTAGCGGTAACCGTCGACAAAAAATGTGGCCTCCAACCATTTGAAAGGCGCTTCTTCCTCTTGAGAAGGAACCGCTTCGGCGCGTTGCTTCTCTTCTTCCTCTGCAAGGCGCACTTTGGTTTCGCCCACCGTTTCATTTGCCCGCAGCAAAGCGGCACCGGATTTTTTATCTGCGCTTACGCTCATCACAATGCCATCATCACTTTCCACATGCCATCGCGCTGAATAGGGCAAGGTAGGCTCCCCTTCCTGGGTAAGATATTGCCAATGCACCGTGGTGGCACCCAGTTCTTCGGGGCGGGGATAGCGGAGCGCCTCTTCCTGAGAGAAAACAGCCTGCAGTTCTTCAAGGGACTCTGCTCCACTGGGCACATGGCGCTCTCCTATAAAGATCATAGCCACAGGTATAGCAATCATAATAAGGAGGATTGCCATAGCAGCCAGCATCACAACGGAATAGCTGGCGTAATAAAAGCTTTTCTTCAAAGTCTTTTTCATTCCGCACCTCCTGCAAGGAAGTCACAAGGGCAAATGTCTCACAGGGTTTGCAAACTTTCCCGAAAAAAGTTCAAAGACTTTTTTCGAAATTTATCGGCAGTACTTTTCGATATAGCGATCCAGCGCCTCATCGATGATCTTCTGCGCCTTTTTGCGGCCGGCCACTTCGCCGATCTCCGTTTCGGTGCCTTCCAGCATCTTATAGACGGAGAAGAAATGGCTGATTTCGTTGGAAACGTGGGCGGGCAGGTCGGAAATATCCTCATAGGTGTTGTAAGTGGGATCGCCGAAGGGAATGGCGATGATCTTCTCATCCCCCTCGTCATGGTCCACCATGGTGAGAACGCCGATGGGGTAGCACTCCACAAGGCTCAGAGGATGGATACCCTCGCTGCAGAGTACCAGCACGTCCAGCGGGTCACCGTCCTCCCCCAGAGTGCGGGGAATGAACCCGTAATTTGCGGGATAATGAGTAGACGTATAAAGGATGCGGTCAAGGCGCAGCGCACCCGTTTCCTTATCCATTTCATACTTATTTTTGGAGCCTTTTTCGATCTCCACCACCGCCATGAAACTCTCAGGCCGCACGCGGCTGGGGGCAACGTTGTGCCATAAATTCATACTATCGCCTCCTTGTCTTTTCTCCCCCTTATCTTACCCGATTTTTGCCTTTTACGCAACCTTTCTTTCTTGTATTGGATAGCGCAAAGTGCTATAATATATAAATTAAAGTAGGATAATAGGCGAATTGGGAGGAAATACGTTTGGAACGCGAAAAAGTAGTACTTTCTCAGGCGGATATTGACCGCCAGACGGAATATATGGCAAAGCTCCGCACCCACCACGAGGCGCTGGGCAAAACGGTCCGCGCCATGGTGGATACCTTTGGCTGCCAGCAGAACGTGGCCGACGGCGAGCGCCTTATGGGCATGCTGCAGGAAATGGGCTGTGAGCTGACGAACGATCCCAAAACGGCCGACATCATCGTGCTGAACACCTGCGCCATCCGCGACCATGCAGAAAAGCGCGTTTTCGGTAACCTTGGCGCCCTGACCCACACCAAGAAGGCTAACCCGGAGCAGATCATCTGCCTTTGCGGCTGCATGGCTCAGCGAAGCGCCGTTGCCCAGAAGGTGAAGGAAAGCTACCGTCACGTGGACCTTGTGTTTGGCCCGCAGGCAGCATGGAAATTCCCCGAACTTCTCTATAACATTTATAAATCCCACAAGCGCATCTTCTCCATTGAAGAAGAGCATGGCACCATCGCGGAAGGTCTCCCCGTGGTCCGTCAGGACAAGACTAAGGCTTGGGTCTCCATTATGTACGGCTGTAACAACTTCTGCTCTTACTGCATCGTGCCTTACGTCCGCGGCCGTGAACGCAGCCGCGATATGGATAAGATCGTTTCCGAAGTGCGTGAGCTGGTGGCGGAAGGCTACAAGGAAATCACCCTCCTGGGCCAGAACGTCAACTCTTACGGTAAGGACCTTCCCGAAAAGAAGGATTTTGCCGACCTGCTCTACGCTATCGACGAGATTGAAGGGGACTATCTCATCCGCTTCATGTCCTCTCAGCCCAAGGACGCCACCGAGCGCCTCTTTGACGCCATGGCCAAATGCTCCCACGTTGCCCACCAGCTGCACCTTCCCGTGCAGAGCGGCAACGACCGCGTGCTCCGCGCCATGAACCGCCCCTATACCCGCGAAAGCTACAAGACCCTCATCGATTATGCCCGCAAGGTGATGCCTGATCTGGTGCTGACTTCCGACGTCATCGTGGGCTTCCCCGGAGAAACCTACGAAGAGCTGAAAGACACCATTTCCCTCATTGAGGAAGTGGAGTTCGACGCGCTTTTCACCTTCATTTTCTCTCCCCGCCCCGGCACCCCTGCCGCCAACATGGCAGACCCCGTCTCCCGCGAGGAAAAGCAGGTCTGGTTTGATGAGCTCTGCGCCGCGCAGAATGCTATCAGCCAAAAAAAGCATGCGGAATACGTGGGCAAGACCTATCGCGTGCTGGTAGACGGCAAGACAGACGATGCCCGCTGGCCTCTCTCCTCCCGCACCGAGGGCGGCCGCCTCATCCACCTCAGCGGGGATGAGAGCCTCATCGGCCAGTACTGCACCGTGAAGGTGACAGATTCCAACACCTGGGCACTTTACGGCGAGGTGGAAGCATGAAACTTATCACTTTAGTGGAAAATACCGTCTGCAGCGAAAGCCTTGCTTCTGTTCACGGCCTTTCCCAATATGTGGAGACCGCGTCCCACAAGCTTCTGGTGGACGCAGGTCCTAACCGCGCCTTTCTGGAAAACGCGGAAAAACTGGGGGTAGACCTCACGGCAGTAGACACCGTGATCGTCTCCCACGGGCATTACGATCATACCGGCGGGCTCGCCGCCTTCTTCGAGGTGAATAAAACCGCCAAGGTATACGTGCGAAAAGAAGCCTTTGACAAGTATTTCTCCTGCGTGGGGGATATGGCAAAGTACATCGGCATGGAAGAAAGCCTTCTTGAAAACCGTGACCGTTTCGTCTTTACCGAAGAGCTCACCGCGCTCGACGAAGAGCTCACCCTTTTTGCTGAGCCTCACACCCACGATCATCTCTCCAAGGCTTCGGCCACCCTGCGCCGCTTCGATGGGGAGAACTACCTTCCCGATGATTTCTGCCACGAGCAGAACCTTCTCATTACCGACGGCGGCAAAACCACCCTTCTTTGCGGCTGCGCCCACCGCGGCATTGTGAATATTCTTCGTCAGGCAGAAGAGATCCTGGGCCGCGCCCCCGACTTTGTTTTCGGCGGCTTCCATCTCTTTAACCCCACCACAGGCGCCCCCGAAAGCGAAGAACTCATCGCCGCCGTGGCAAGCGAGCTGAAGGCCCGGGAAAATACCCTTTATTTCACGGGACATTGCACCGGCGCCGCGTCTTACGAACTTCTCCGCCGTCACATGGGAGAGCAGATCTCCTACATGGCCGGCGGCAGCAGCTTTACCCTTTAACTTAGAGAAAAGAGGTAACCCCCATGGCAGAACTTACCCCCATGATGCGCCAGTATCTGGAGATCAAAGAACAGAATAAGGACTCTATCCTCTTCTTCCGCCTTGGGGATTTCTATGAAATGTTTGGCGACGATGCCCGCACCGCCTCCGAAGCGCTGGATCTGACCCTTACCTCCCGCGATAAGGGCAAGCCCGTGGAAGAGCGCACCCCCATGTGCGGCATCCCCTACCATTCTTCCGATGCTTACATTGCCCGCCTCATCGCCAAAGGCTACAAGGTGGCCATCTGCGAGCAGATGGAAGACCCCGCCACCGTCAAGGGGCTGGTGAAGCGCGACATCATCCGCGTCATCACCCCCGGCACCGTCATCGACACCGCCTCTCTGGACGAGCGCAAAAGCAACTTCATTGCAGGCATCTATCTGGAAGAAAATTCCGCAGGCGCCGCCTTTATCGATATCACCACGGGTAAGGCCCACGCAACTGCCATTTCCGGCAAGGACTGCCTCACCCACCTGATGAACGAACTGGGCCGCTTTGCCCCTTCCGAAGCCGTAGTGAACCGCGCCGCCTATGAAAACGGCGCCCTTCGCGCCTTTTTGTGCGACCGCCTTTCCTGCCACATGGAAGCAGGCGACCAGCGCTTCGCCCTTACGGCCGCGGAAAAGAATCTGCGCGTGCAGTTTGGGGAAGACGCCGCCAAGGCCCTCCCCCGCACCAACACCGGGGCCATCCTTGCCCTTGGCGCGGTTTTGACCTATCTTTACGAAACCCAGAAAACCGACCTTTCCCACATTCGGGAAGTGGAATATTACGAAGAGGGCCGCTTTATGGAGCTGGACCTTGCCGCAAGACGCAATCTGGAGCTTACCGAAACGCTGCGCAGCAAGGAAAAGAAAGGCAGCCTTCTGTGGGTGCTGGATAAAACCAAAACCTCCATGGGCGGCAGACTCCTCCGCTCCTGGCTGGAGCGCCCCCTCCTTTCTGTTTCCGCCATCACCCGCCGCAACCGCGCCGTTGCCGCGCTGGCAGAGCGCACCGTGGAGCGGGAAGAACTGATTCTGGCCCTTACGGGCATCACCGATATGGAGCGCCTTTTGGGCCGCATCGTATACGGCAGCGCAGGCGGCCGTGACCTTGCTTCCCTTCGCGCCGCTATGGAGCGTCTCCCCGCGGTGAAAAACATTCTCTCTTCCGTGGATAATGCCCGCATCCGCGAGCTTTGCGAAGAGCTGGACACGCTGGAAGATCTCTGCGACCTGCTTTCTCAGGCCATTGTGGACGAGCCCCCCTTCTCCATCCGTGAAGGCGGCTTTATCCGTGAGGGTTACAATGCGGAAGTGGACCGCCTGCGCTCCATTCTCTCCGGCGGCAAGGGCGTTATGGCCGAGATGGAAGCCCACGAAAAGGAACGCACGGGCATCCGCACGCTGAAGATCGGCTACAACAAGGTCTTTGGCTACTATATCGAAGTTTCCAACTCCTTCCGCGACCAGGTGCCCGAAAGCTACATCCGCAAGCAGACCCTGGTCAACGGTGAGCGCTACATTACCCAGGAGCTCAAAGACCTGGAAAACGAGATCCTCACCGCAGACGGTCGCCTCAGCACCCTGGAATTTGAGCTTTTCACCGCCATCCGCGAGGTGATCTCCTCCGAAGTTTCCCGCATCCAGCGCACCGCGGCCGCCGTGGCGGAAGCGGATGCTTTGGCAAGCTTTGCCGCCGTTGCCGTGCGCAACCGCTACTGCTGCCCCGATGTGGATGAAAGCGGCGTCATCGAAATTCACGAAGGCCGCCACCCCGTGGTAGAGCAGATGCTCAAAGACTCCCTCTTCGTGCCCAACGACACTTACATGGGGGAGGCGGAAAACCGCGTCTCCATTATTACAGGCCCCAACATGGCAGGTAAATCCACCTACATGCGTCAGGTGGCCCTCATCACCCTCATGGCCCAGATCGGCTCCTTCGTGCCTGCCCGCGCCGCTCGTATCGGCGTGGTGGACCGCATCTTCACCCGCATTGGCGCAAGTGACGACCTTTCCGCAGGCCAGTCCACCTTCATGGTGGAAATGAGCGAAGTCAGCGACATTCTCCGCGCCGCCACCGCCAAGAGTCTTCTCATTCTGGACGAGATCGGCCGCGGCACCTCCACCTTTGACGGCATGAGCATTGCCCGCGCCGTGCTGGAATACTGCGCGGACAAGAAAAAGCTGGGCGCCAAGACCCTCTTTGCCACCCACTATCATGAGCTCACCGCCATGGAAGAGACTCTTCCCGGCGTGAAGAATTTCAACATCGCCGTCAAGACCCGCGGGGAAGACATCGTCTTCCTTCGCAAGATCATTCCCGGCGGCGCTGACCGCAGCTACGGTATTGAAGTTGCCAAGCTGGCAGGCCTTCCCCAGGAAGTGGTGAAGCGGGCCAAAACCGTTTTGAACGACCTTGAAACCGAGCACGGCGTTTCCTATGCTCCCACGGTGACGGAATCCGATCAGGTCTCCTTCACTGCCGTGGCGGAGGCAGAAGCCATCAGCGCGCTGCGCCGTGTGCAGCTGGATACCCTGACACCTCTGGAAGCCATGAACCTTTTGTATGAACTCAAACAGAAACTGAACTGAGGAGACCTTTATGGCAGGTAAAAAAGCCCCCAGCACATCCCTCACCCACGGCGAGACCGTCAGCGGCCTCACCTTCTTTGCCGTGTACTATCTGGTAATGCCCTTTGCCCTGACTCCCACGCTGAACCTTGTGGGCAAGCTTCTGGGCACCTCCATCGGCACCTCTCTGGGTAACCTTTTGTACTATTTCGTCCTCTTTGTGGTGACCCTTGCCATCTTCTGGCATTTTCTGGGCGTGAACCTTGCGGCTTTGGGTCGGCATTTGAACCGCAGCTGCATCAGCCTTTTTGCCGGCCTCATCGCCTTTTACGGGCTCAACGAGCTTCTTTACCGCGTAAGCTCTGCGCTGCTGGATTCCCATGTGAATCTCAACGATGTCACCATCACCGCGCAGGCGGGCATCGCCCCCCACATGATGGCCGTCATCCTCATTCTCCTGGCCCCCTTTGTGGAAGAGGTGCTTTTCCGCGGGCTGATTTTCGGCTCTTTGCGGAAAAACAGCCGTGTCGTGGCTTACATCATTTCCGCGGTACTTTTCGCCTTCGGCCATGTGCTGCGGCAGGTGACGCTGGGGCTTGACCTTGGCGCCCTCACCCTCATTTTCCAGTATCTTGCCCCGGGCCTTGTTTTCGCATGGGTCTATGAGCGCGCCGGCAATATCTGGCCCTCCGTGCTGCTCCATGCCCTGGTGAATGCTCTGGCCTTTTTCGTGATCATCATTTAATTTTTCAAAGAAAGGAGGCGCCCCTATGCCTCATATCCGTCAGCTTTCCCCCCATGTGGCAGACCTCATCGCCGCAGGCGAAGTGGTGGAGCGGCCCAGCAGCGTTGTGAAAGAACTTCTGGAAAACGCACTGGATGCAGGCGCCTCCGCCATTACTGTGGAAATTCAAAGCGGCGGCATGCGCTATATCCGCGTCACCGACGATGGCTGCGGCATCGATGCCGACGAGCTCCCCACCGCCTTTTTGCGCCACGCCACCAGTAAGCTTCGTGAAGCGGAAGACCTTGCTTCTATTATGACGCTGGGTTTCCGCGGCGAAGCTCTTGCGGCCATTGCCGCCGTTTCCCGCCTTGAAATTTTCTCCCGCACCCCTAAAAGCGACAGTGGCGCAAGCCTTCTGGTCACAGGCGGTGAAATGGGCGAAGTGCTGCCCACCGGCTGCGCTGTAGGCACCACCATCATCGTGCGGGATCTTTTCTTCAATACCCCCGCCCGCATGAAGTTTATGAAAAAAGACTCTGCGGAGGCAACTGCCGTTTCCTCCGTGGTGCAGCATCTGGCGCTGAGCCACCCCGGTGTTTCCTTCCGCATGGTGAAGGACTCTCAGGAAACCCTCCACACCCCCGGTGACGGCAAGCTGCTTTCTGCTATCTATGCCGCCCAGGGCCGTGACTTTGCCATGGGTCTTATGCCCATCGAAGGCGAAAGCGGAGATGTGAAAGTGGAAGGCTTTGTGACAAAGCCCCTCTGCGCCCGCGGCAGCCGCGGCATGCAGTCCTTCTTCGTCAACGGCCGCTATGTGAAAAGCCAGCTTCTCACCGCCGCGCTGGAAGAGGCTTACCGCAACCAGATGATGAAAGGTAAGTTCCCCGGCTGCGTGGTGAATATCACCCTGCCCTGGGACCATGTGGATGTCAACGTTCACCCCGCCAAGACGGTGGTGAAATTCGTGGGCGAAAAAGAGGTCTTCAATGCCCTCTACTATACCGTGCTGGACACGCTGGACGGCAAGAAAAAAGAGCCTCCCAAGGCCGAAAACCCCGCCCCTGCGCCTGCCCCCACGCCCGTTTCTCAGATCGTAAATCCCCGCGGAGATTTGGCTGCAGCAAGACCCGCTTCTCCCATTTCCAAGCCGGTCGCGCCTGCCCCCAAGAGCGCAGGGGAGACCCTCCGCGCCGCCTACTCCCCCTCCGCCTTCGTTTCCAAAGTGCCCGCCGCCAAAAGCGAAATGGGCGGCAAGGTGGAAGTGCGGGATTTCGTTGCCCCTGAAGAAGAGGCTAAGAAAACCAACGCCTTTTTCCCCAAAATCCCCGCGCGTCCTGTGGAAAAGCCTGCTGCCGCACCTCTTGCGGAAGAAGTTATTCACATGGATGAACCCGTGAAGGAAGAAGATCCCCAGACCACGGTGCTGCCCGTCAAGGAAGCGCCCTGGCGCATAGCAGGGGAAGTGCTGAAGACCTACATCGTCTGCGAAGCGGAAGATAAAACCGTGTGGCTCATCGACAAGCATGCCGCCCACGAGCGGGTGATTTTTGACCGCCTCAAGGCCAATACTGAGCCCATCATGTCTCAGATGCTGCTTGTTCCCCTGGCGGTGACCCTTTCTATGGAAAATTATGCCACCGTCCTTTCCCACCTGCCCCTTTTGCAGCAGTTTGGCTTCCTCTGCGAAGACTTTGGGGATGGCACCGTGCTGCTGCGCGAGATCCCTGACCACATCCAGTCTGACGATGGGCGCAGCGCGCTGGAAGAGCTGAGCGAAAAGCTCACCGCCTGCCGCTCCCTCTCCCCCGATTCCGCCCGGGATGCCATGCTCCACACCATGGCCTGCAAGGCCGCCATCAAAGCAGGCATGACGTCGGACGAAAAAGAGCTGGCCGCCCTTGTGGAAAAGGTCCAGAGCGGCGCCGTGCGCTACTGCCCCCACGGCCGCCCCGTTGCGGTGAAGCTGACCCAATACGAACTTGAAAAAATGTTTAAGAGAGCCTAATGATGAAAACCTTACTTTTTGTTGATTCCTGCATTTCCCAGCGCGGGGGCGAAAGCCGAACCCGTTTGCTTTGCAAGACTTTTATGGATTCTTTCCTTGCCGCCAACCCCGACTATGAACTGGTGCGGGTGGATGTGGAAGCACTGAATCTCCCCGCTTTTACCCTTCCCATGATTGAAGAGCGCGATAAGCTGCTGCACGAAGGTCATACCGACCTCCCCCAGTTTGCCCATGCCCGCCAGTTTGCCGCAGCTGACCGCATCGTGGTAGGCGCTCCCTATTGGGACATGGCCTTCCCCGCCGTGCTGCGCGCTTATGTGGAGCATATCTGCGCCAACCGCATCGGCTATTGCTACGGTGAATACGGCCCCAAGGGCCTTTGCCGCGCCGATAAGCTGATGTATCTCACCACCGGCGGCGGCTTTATTGACAATGCTGCCAACATCGGCTATCACCATTGGGCCATGCTCTGCCGCCAGTTCGGCATTGGCCTTTGCGAAACCATCGTGGCAGACGCCATGGATATCACCCCCGAACTTAGAGAAGAGCACCTCTCTGCCGCTTTGAAGAAGGCGGAAGAAATGGGCCGCAACTGGTAAATTTTTCAAAGAAGGAGGACTTGCCGTGGCTGAAAAAATCGTTTGCGTGGTAGGACCCACCGCCTGCGGCAAGACCCGCTTCGGTGTGGAGATCGCCAAGGCATTCAACGGCGAAGTGGTTTCCGTTGACTCCATGCAGATCTACCGCGGCATGACCGTGGGCACCGCCGCCGCCACCGAAAAGGAGATGGACGGCATACCCCACCACATGATCGCCGTGGCAGACCCTGAGGAAAGCTGGTCCGTTGCCCGCTTTACCCAGGAAGCCGACAAGTGCATTCAGGACATTCTCTCCCGCGGAAAGCTCCCCGTTCTGGTAGGCGGCACAGGGCTGTACCTGGACTCCCTTGTGCGTGGCAATGCCTTTGCTGCAGGGGATGAAAGCACCCCCATCCGCAAAGAGCTGGAAGCGCGCGCCGCCGCAGAGGGCATAGAGGGCATTTTAGCCGACCTTGCCAAGGCAGACCCCGTTTCCGCCGCAAAGCTCCACCCCAATGATGAAAAGCGCATCATCCGCGCGCTGGAAGTTTATCTCCACACAGGAAAAACCATCCATGAGCATAATGAGGCCACCCGGCTCCTGCCCAATAAATACGATGCCATTTATCTGGGCCTTGCCTTCCGCGACCGGGAGGATATGAAGGCTCTCATCGACCGCCGCGTGGATGAAATGGTGAAAGAGGGCCTTCTGGAAGAGGTCTCCGCCCTGTTAGATCGTGGACTTCCCCGCTCGGCAACGGCGCTGCAGGCCATCGGCTTCAAAGAATTCCTCGGCGTTCACGACGGAGAAAAGACGCAGGCCGAAGCCATCGAAGAGGTGAAGCTCCGCTCCCGTCAGTATGCCAAGCGCCAGCTGACATGGCTGCGCAAAAACGAGGCCATTCACTGGTTCTACTGGGAAAAAGAGCGAAATTTTGCCCTTGCCCTCCAAAATGCGACAAAAATCCTCACCGCCGCAGGCTTATCCTAAAGCCACGGCGGAGGCATGAGAAAAAACTCCGCCGCAAAAAAGAAAAAGGAGTTTTTTACCATGGCTATGACAATGACCCCTCACCCCACTCTGCAGGACCGTTTCCTTGCCACGCTGCGGCGGGAAAAGGTGCCCGTCACCTTCTTTTTGATGAACGGCTTCCAGATGCGGGGCACCGTCACCGCGTATGACGGATTCACCGTTTTCCTCCAAAGCGAGGGAAAACAGCAAATGATCTATAAACACGCCATCTCCACCATCGTTCCCGTGCACACCGTAACGCTGGCGGACGAGTAAGCCGCGCCATACAGCGGCAGGCGTGAGACAATCACGAGGTACTTACATGAAATCACGCATCGTTTCCCGTCTGCTGCTGGGCACGTTTTTGCTTGCCGTGCTCCTCTATTTCGCGCTGCAGATCCGTCAATACTATGCCGACCCCTTCTCTTTCACCGTGGCCTACCG
>JAZQUM010000114.1:0-4327 GCA_045631305.1 Oscillospiraceae bacterium
TTCAGGTTGATGATAATATGTCCACTTTGATGGACTTCCGTTATAAGCGCAAGTATGTGGCCGGCAACGGTATGGACGGTCAGGGCAAGCGCATGAGCGGCAAGAACGGCCAGTCTCTCACCATCCGCGTGCCCCGCGGCACTCTGGTACGCGATGCCGAAACCAACGAAATTATCAAGGATATGTCCGACTCCGAGCCCTTCATCCTTTGCAAGGGCGGCAAGGGCGGCTGGGGCAACCAGCATTTTGCTACCCCCACCCGTCAGGTTCCCCGCTTTGCCAAGTCCGGTCTGCAGGGCGAAAGCCACGATGTTATTCTGGAGCTGAAGCTTCTGGCAGACGTGGGTCTCATCGGCTTCCCCAACGTGGGCAAGTCCACCCTGCTTTCCGTGGTTTCCAAGGCACAGCCCAAGATCGCTAACTATCACTTCACCACCCTCTTCCCCAACCTGGGCGTTGTGTGGGTAGATGAAGGTGTCAGCTTCGTTATGGCAGACATCCCCGGCATCATTGAAGGTGCCAGCGAAGGCGCAGGCCTTGGCCATGACTTCCTGCGTCATATCGACCGCTGCCGTCTTCTGGTCCACGTGGTAGACGTTTCCGGCAGCGAAGGCCGTGACCCTGTGGAAGACTTTGACACCATCACCGCTGAACTGGAGCAGTACAGCCCCGAACTTGCCAAGCGTCCCCAGATCGTGGTTGCCAACAAGAGTGATATCATGACCGATCCCGCTTTGCTGGATGCTCTTCGTGAGCATGTAGAAGCCCTTGGCTATCCTCTCTACACCATTTCTGCCGCTACCCATCAGGGTACCCGTCAGCTGGTGCTGAAGGTTGCCGAGCAGCTCTCCACCCTGCCCCCTGTCATCGTTTACGAGCCCGAGTATGTTCCCCGTCCTCCCGTTATCGATACCAGCGCTTCTCTCTCCATCACCGTGGAAGACAACACTTATATCGTGGAAGGTCCCTGGCTGGAACGTCTCATTTCCAACGTCAACTTCGGCGACTACGAAAGCCGTATGTTCTTCGACAAGATGCTGCGTGACGCAGGCGTCTTCACCCAGCTGGAAGAGCGCGGCATTCAGGATGGCGACATCGTCTCCATGTACAATCTGGAATTCGAATACCAGCGCTAAGCAAATTAAAAGCCGCAGGCATTGCCTGCGGCTTTTCTTTTTTATATAGATTTCGTCAAAACGGTATGTTCCGCAATAAAGGCAGCAAATGCAGCTTCTTCCTGCCGCAGATCCTTCTTTTGCAAAAGAACCACGCGGCCTGTAAAGGTAATAAGGTATACATCTGCGCATTCGATAAAAAACTCAAAATCACCGTAGGGAATCACTTCTCCGCCCTCACTAAGGTGCATACCTTCCGAAGAAAAGATTATGCGAGTCGAGTTTTCTGCACTTTCCTTTCCTGCAAGCAGCTGCCGCGCAGCTTTTTCAAAGGGATTCTTTTTCGTCCTTTTTCCCCGCAGCAAGCCGCCTATCCCAGCGCCGATGGCAATGGCACCCATAAAAAGCGGGCCTTGCAGTTCCTGGGGTTTCATCACCCCCGGCACAAAAAGGAATATGCCCAACGCAAGGCAGATAACCGAGAAAAACTTTCTCCCACTACTGCCGGTACCATCACCCTTTGGAACAGCACGCAAAGCATCCGTTGCCTTCCACATACCGGGATACTTCTGCCGAGAAAGCAGCTGCGTTCTTGTTTCCAGCCCACGGCTTACCTGCGGCAAAAGCTTTTTCGCATCATAACCGCTGATTTCAAAAATATATTCCATACAGCTGCCTCTTTTCATCACCGTTCCAGGATCTTCTCCAACTTCTGGCGAAGATTCAGTTCGTTTTTGACAACTTTCATACCTTGCTTTGCCAGAAGTTCCATCATATCAAAAAGAACCTTGCGGGTGGTTTTATCCATGGCGCTGAAGCTCTTTACAAGAGACACAGCGCTCTTGGTTTTCTCGGCTTTAAAATCCTGCAGATCATCAATATCGCCGCCGGCAGTAAGAAGCATGTAAACCGCCTCAATAAAATCGCGGCGCTGCTCATGAGTCATGGCCGTCAGCCACCCGCGAATGGTCTGATTATAAACCTTAGCATCGGGGTCACTTTCTTCTGCAGGCACAAAAGCTGTACCTAAAACCTCCCAACCGAAGGACACATGCTGCCAAAGCCCTTTATCCGAGCTGCGCACCACCTGATAGTCATTGTCGTGCTCCATCAGCATGCCCACAACAGAAGATTCTGGTACCAGCGTGATGATACTCTCATCCAACTCGATATAACCTTCCTGTGTGTAAAAATCCGCATTGAAACCGGGGCCATCGTTATTGTAGACCTGACGGATACGCTTTCGCACTGATTTGCGGGCATTCACCGCGGCATACACCGCAAGATGACCACCCTTAGAATGACCGCCCACCAGAATGGGACGGCGGGGATACTTGGCAGCCACCGTTTCCAGATAACGCACCGCTTCCTTTTGGGAGGGAATGGTATCCAGAAAGCTGAGGTTGAAGTCCTCTTTCCAGCCCACCAGAGAATCGTCTGTACCGCGGAAAGAAACAAAAATCGTGCCGTCTTCCAGATGCACCGTCAGGGCTGCAAACTGCATCTCGACAGCAAGGTCGGTGCAAACCACAAAGTCGCTGAGAGCAGCGGTGGCAAAACGGGGGCACTGCGCCATCTTCTCCAGCATGCGCGGAAGATACTCAGGTGAGAGCGCATCAAATTTCAAAACCTCGAAAGGCCCTTTTTTTGCATGAGCCGCAGCCGCCGCGGGTAAAAGGCACAGTTCGCTCTCTACCATAGATGGCACGATCCCTTCAAAATGCCCATAGGACAAGTTGGAAAGAATCAGGTTATCCACCTCATTAAAGGGGCTGTGCCGCAGCGAAATATCACCGCGCCAGTCCAGATAATCTATCATATTTGCCATGGCCTACCTCCTCACTTCCTGTTGGTCTATCCTATATCCTTACCTCATAAAATCATAGTATTACAGGATCACAGGAGTGTACCGAACATGGAAGAATTCATCCATCAAAATGCATTGGAACTCGTGGGCGAACTGGACTCTCTGCCCACCTTTTCCCACAGAAATCACGATGTAGCTTTTTACCGTTTTCTCCTCGCCGTAGAGCGGTTATCAGGGCAAAAAGATTTTCTCCCCGTACTGGCTTCCCAAAATGTGCTGGAACAATGCGAAACGATAGAACCGGGCCATACCTATCGGATTTTGGGTCAGCTGCGCTCATTTAACAACAAAAGCGGCACGGGAAATCGCCTTGTAATTTCCGCATATGCACAAAGCATCTGCCCCACTGAAGAAGAGAGTCAAAACCGTCTCTTTTTGGCAGGCGCCATCTGCAAGCCTCCTACCCTTCGCCGCACGCCGCTGGGGCGAAGCATCAGCGATATTATGCTGGCTGTCAACCGCCGCTACGGACGTGCAGATTATCTGCCCTGTATCGCCTGGGGCCAAGTGGCCAATCAACTTTCACAAAAAGAGGTCGGCAGCTGCATTTCATTTTTCGGTCGATTCCAAAGCCGCATTTACACCAAGCAAACAGAATGCGGCGCAGCAGAACATACAGCGTATGAAATTTCCATTATGCATCTTGCTCCCCAGCCGGAAAATGAAATTTATGTTTTCTGATTACTGTTTACGGGCAAGGGTATAATCGTCTCCACGACGGTAATAAGGACAGCGGTCAAAGGAGCAGGAAAGGAACTTTTCCATCTCATCTTCATCCAGATCCATATCGCAGACATAACTGTCATATTCTTCATCATAGTAATAGTTCATGCAGTATTCACAGTTAGATGCACCTTTCACCGTATCACCTCCTTTTACGGAATTATAGCATACCTTTCCCTACAAAGCAAAAAGAAGACGCCGATGGCGTCTTCTTTTCTATTATACGAGAGCTTCGTAGAAGCCTGCATATTCCATGTCTTTTTCTTTTACGAATGCCTCGATCACCGCGCGGTCTTCCGGATCGCTGCACCAGCTCATACCACAGTCAGAAGTAATGGAGCGAGGCACGGGGATCAAGCGGCCGGGAATGCCTTCTTTTTTGCAAGCCTTCTCCATGGCAATGGCACCGGCAGTGGTATGAAACGTTACAATCAGTTTATTCACTTTGGCGCGCATAAGCTTTATTCCTCCGCAATTTCCCGAATAGCCGCAATAGCCGCGTCTACCTCGTCAAAAGTATTAAAGCGGCCGAAGCTGAAGCGCACAGCTCCCTGCTCTTCCGTGCCCAGCGCGCGATGCATGCGGGGTGCGCAGTGAGCGCCGGAGCGGGTGGCAATGTCAT
>JAZQUM010000115.1:0-3260 GCA_045631305.1 Oscillospiraceae bacterium
CACAGAACGACATGGCTACGATCCGACTTCTCCCGCACCTGTCACGCCCCCTGCTGAAGAAAAGCCCGCCGAAGAACCTTCTTTTGCTGACGTGGCAAAAAATTACTGGGCCAAGTCCGCCATTGACTTCGCCGCTGAAAAGGGTTATATCCAGGGCAATACCGATGGCACCTTTGCTCCCACCGCCGCCATCTCCCGCCAGCAGATCTGGATGATCCTCTCCCGTGTGGCAGGCAGCGATGCCGAAAGCATGGCTGACGCCAAGGCCTGGGCCGTGGAACTGGGCATCACCGATGGTTCCACCCCCGGCGCATCCGTCACTCGCCAGCAGCTGGTGACCCTGCTTTACCGCTACGCTGTGGCCAAGGGCATGGATGTCAGCGTAGGTGAAGATACCAATATCCTCTCCTATGACGATGCCTTTGATATCGCCGAATACGCCATCCCCGCCTTCCAGTGGGCTTGCGGCGCCGGCATCATCAACGGCACCAGCGATTCCACCCTCTCCCCCCTTGCCACCGCCTCCCGCGCCCAGTTCGCTGTAATGCTCCAGCGCTTCGCTGAAAGCATGGCAAAATAACACAACAAAAAGCACCGTCCGTTTGGACGGTGCTTTTTATATTGACAACTTCCCCCGTTCCCCCCATAATAGCACTTGCGAAATTCGCGCCAAGGAGCGATAAAATATGACCGAAAAACCTAATTTCACCCAAGGGAAGATCTTCTCCCCCTTGATCCGTTTCGCCATGCCCGTGCTGCTGGCCCTTTTCCTGCAGGCAACTTACAGCGCCGTGGACCTTCTCATCGTAGGCCAGTTTGGCGGCGACCTTGCCGATGTTTACGTTTCCGCCGTTTCCACCGGCGGGCAGATTTTGATGTCTTTGACCTTCGTCATCACAGGCCTTGCCATGGGGCTTACGGTGCTGGTGGCTGAGCGCATCGGCGCAGGCAAGCGGGAAGAAGCGGGCCGCATCATCGGCAGCGGCATTTTCCTTTTTGCCGTGCTGGCCGTGATCCTCTCTGCTTTGATGCTGATTTTCGCTCCCCAGTTCTCCACGCTGCTCAACGCACCCCGCGAAGCTTTTGACGCCACCGTTGCCTATGTTGCCATCTGCGGCGGCGGCACCCTCTTTATCACCGCCTATAACCTGCTGGGCAGCATTTTCCGCGGCATCGGGGACTCCAAAACGCCTCTTCTCACCGTGGCCATCGCCTGCGCTGCCAACATTCTGGGTGACCTTTTGCTGGTAGCCGTATTTGACCTGGGTTCCACCGGCGCGGCTATCGCCACCGTGTTTGCTCAGGGCATCAGCGTGGTGCTGAGCCTTCTCATCGTGCACAAAAAGGAACTGCCCTTTGCCTTCTCCCTGAAGGATATCCGCCCCAACGCCGTCTACATTAAAAAGACGCTGCGCCTTGGTGCCCCCATCGCCCTGCAGGATCTCCTGGTCAGCGCCTCTTTCCTGGTGCTCCTTGCCATCATCAACGATATCGGCCTTACGGAGTCTGCAGGTGTGGGTGTCTCCCAGCGCGTGTGCGCCTTCATCATGCTGATCCCCTCGGCCTTCATGCAGTCCATGTCCGCCTTCGTGGCCCAGAACATGGGCGCCGGGCGGAGAGACCGCGCAGGCCGCGCCCTGCTTTACGGCATTTTGACATCCCTTTCCGTGGGCGTGGTCATTGGGTACATCACCTTCTTCCACGGCGATATCCTCGCTTCCATCTTCGCAAAGGATGCCCACATCATCGCCCCCGCCGCCAGCTATCTCAAAGCTTACGCCATCGACTGCCTGCTGACCCCCTTCCTCTTCTGCTTCACGGGGTATTTCAACGGCTGCGGCAACACCACCTTCGTCATGGCCCAGGGCATCATCGGCGGCATCGGCGTGCGACTGCCTCTGGCTTGGGTCCTCAGCGATATTCTCCCCGTGTCCCTTTTCCGCATCGGTCTTTCCACCCCCGCTTCCACCCTGGTGCAGATCATTCTCTGCCTCGCCTTTTTCGCCTATATCCGCCGCAAGCACAAAGCATAAAAAAACCGTGTCGTTTCCGACACGGTTTTTTTTGGTTTATTCCATAGGCTCAGGTGCGCCGTGGAAATAGATGTCAATATAAGCGTGCTCCTGGAACATACCGGTCTTAGGATCGTCACGCACGCGAACCAAGGTCTTATCGTAGGTGCTATCCACGTAGTCGGGCACGAAATAGAGTGCGGCAGTGTCCCCATCTTTCAAAGGAACGCGGTGGAAAAGTCCTCTGCTCCAGCCCTCGCTCTGGCCCTCTTTCACCGTCCAGAACTGCACGTCGCGGTCCATGGTGTTGGTGAAATTCACGCGGTAGAGATAACCCCCCACCACGCGGGCCCGCTCCACAGAGTGGAACTTGAAATTGGGCACTTCGTAGCTGTCGTCAATGATCTCGCTATAGGGGTAGAACATGGGGGCGTTATTATCCGCCGTCAATTCCAGATACCCCACCTGGATCACATAGTCCCCGGGGCCGGTCTTGCCGTCTTCCGAGGGGGAAACGAGAAGCTCTGTATAGGTTTCAAAGGTGGACTTGGGCACCTTGCAGATAAACTCACTGCTGCCGGGCTTCACACTGCAAATTTCCATAGGCCCCAAAGTACCGGTGCCATTACTATTTTCCCAGATCACCGGCATCACGAAGAATTTCTGCACCGTGTCCCCTTTGTAGTTCACACGGAAATAAACATCGTCACCATTTACGGCATATTCTATGCTCTTCACGGTAGCAAAAGCGGGGATAGATCCCCAGCAGGCCCAATAATCCTTGGCGATGGTCTTAAACGCGAGATTTGCCGTTTCGTCCTTGGGGGCTTGAGGCGCAGGGGTGGGCTTGCCTTCCACAGTCTCTTCATACTGCGTCTGCGTAAACACCTTTTCATCCACCAGCTTTTCTGCCAGCGTCTTGTCCCCGCTCTTCATGTCCTCGCTCAGGGCATTGGCGCTGATGTCGGCAACATCGGCGCGGATGAACTTATTGGCATTGGCTGCATTGTATTCGCCGTGGGTAAGGCCGATTTCATCGGAAAATTCCCACGCGGTACTTACCTTGAAATCTTCACCGGACACATAGCCCAAGGCCCGCAGCACGAAAGTGATGTACTGGTTGGCACGAATGGGGTTGGAGCCGCTATAGGTGGTGGCGGAAGTGCCGTTGGTAAGGCCGTTGGCGTAAGCGTAGCCAATGTAATAGTAAGAAGTAGAACCCTTGGCAACATCGGTAAAGGGCAAGTC
>JAZQUM010000116.1:0-3488 GCA_045631305.1 Oscillospiraceae bacterium
CAAAGGCATTTACATCGGAAGAAACCGCACCGGAAGTAAAGAGATCGGGAGATTTCAACGCATCCGCATTGGTATAATTACCGGCAACAGAACCCACACCGCCCATGATAGAAGCAATAGCATCTGCATTGGTAGTAAACGAATCATTGAACGTTCCGGATTCAACATCGTAAAGATATGCATCAAGATCTGCGCTCTCGGCATCTTGGAATGCGTTCAATGCTGCCATTACATCATCGGTACCATTTGCGTTCTGAAGAGCAGTATTCATTGCCTCAAACTCTTCGGTTTTGTTATTGTCGAGGGCGTATGCCTTGTAGATTGCGTATCTTGCGGCAAGCGCATCTGCCTCGTTGTACCCATCGGGCAAAGTCGCATCGTCTGCGAGACCATACATCATCAAATTCATCATTTGCATCTGATCTGCATTTTCCAACTTGTTTGCAACGTCAAATACCATCAGGTTCGCGAGCTGGTTCTGAAGATCGGCACTAACTACAACTTTGCCGTCCACAGTTTCAGCACCCACGAGGTGATACTCGCCATTTTCAGAGGTGATAAGACCTGCAGCTACTGCGTTATCGATATAATCTTGACCCAAAGCAACTTTCAAAGCATTGATATATGCACTTTCCGTTTTAACAACGGAACCCAACAGACCTGCAGCTGCGGAGGTAACGGTCTGCACGTTGCCAAGCAATTCGCCAACAGTGCTATTATTCAAATAAGAAGAATTGTTAATTGCAGCAGCATTTGCCTGCAAAGCAGCGGAAATAACGTTGGAATTGATCTTCCAACCGTCATAGCTGAGTTCCAAACCGCTCAGATCTTCGCCGAAAACGGTCTTCAAGTGAGCTTCCAAAGCAGCATTGCTCACAGATGCGTCGCCGGTAGTCAGGATCACATAGGAAGCGCCAAAGTTAGCACCGGAAGCTTGGCCGATCTGAATCGCATGAGCAACTTCGTCAACGAGCTGCTTATCTTTTGCCTTCTGAGATTTCTCGATATAGCTTGAATAAACGGGAACTGCGACGCCGACGAGGATTGCCATAATTGCAATCACGACGATGAGTTCCACAAGTGAAAAGCCTTTGTTTTTCATAAGTACGTTCCTTTTCTTCTTTGGATTTTGATTTTTTAGGGGATTTTCCCCTCACATGATATCATACTCAAAAAAAAAAAAAAACAAGGCCTTTTACACAAAAAGCCAAAAAGATGGCACGAATCGTAGGTTTGACCGATTTTGGGGGCTATTTTTTGGTAAATTTTATGGGTTTTGGAGGGGGAAAGGATGACTATACCCTCCCTCGCCACAAGCGGAAACCTCATCCGCCCTTGGGCTTCCCTTATCCCCAAAGGGGAAGGTTAGCGCCCTGCGGGCGCGGCGTTTGGGCGCGAAAAAAGGCCTTCCCTTCGGAGAAAGCCCAAGTCGGCGCATGGCCTTTTAACGCACATTGCCTCATCCCGCCGACGTAAAAAAGGCCTTCCCGAAGGAAGACCTTTTTCGTAGCGATTCTATTAACCCAGCTTGGGGAGGGAAGCGGCGGCAACAGACTGGCCCACGCGGCGAGAGGACTCGTCGGGAATGTGGAGCTTGCACTTTGCAGCCAGCTCGGGGAACTCGGTGTCCAGAACTTCCTGAGCACGAGCGAGAAGGATCTCGCCGCCCTTACCGGAGGTAACACGGCCCATGATGAGGACGTGCTTCATTTCGTAGAATTCAGCGTAGTAGCCGATGGCGTAGCCGAAGTAGCAACCGATGGTGTCGTAGATCTTAGCGGCACGCTCGTCGCCCTCTGCCATCAGACCCTGAACAACCTTCAGCTTCTCAGCGGGGGTCATGTTGGGATCCAGCTCGATGCCTGCGGCGGGAGCCAGCTTGATAACGCCGTCCTGAGAGAAGTACTTAACGCCGCAGCCGTAGTCGCCGGACCACTCGTCAACCATTGCGTTCTCGCAGAAGTCAACGGGAACGAAGGCAAGCTCGTTGAGCCAGCCGGTGATGTTGCCATCGGGATCTACGTAGCCGCCTGCCTCGGAGGTGCCCATTGCAACGCCGAGAACGGAGTCGTCATTCAGATCCATTGCGCCTGCCAGAGCAGTTACGTCGCCGTCGTTAGCAACCTCGATGGGAATTTCCTTGCCCAGCTCTTCGCCCAGCTTCTTAGCGGCATCCAGGTACATGGTCTTAACGTACTTCTGGAAGTCGTCGGGAGAAACCTTCAGGAACAAGGAAGCAACCATGATCTTGTTGTCGATGTACACGCCTGCGGAGGAAACGCCGATGGCGTCCACGCGGGGCATATGGGAAGCGGCAGTCTTCATTGCGGTGTAGATGCCGTCGAAGTGGTACATGGGGTCGGAGTTGACCTTGGGCAGCCAAACAACCTCCTCGGAGTAAACGGACTCGCCGTTGACAACAGCGGAAACCTTACGGTCAGATCCGCCTGCGTCGAAGCCGATACGGCAACCGTCCAAATGTCTGCCGATGGGAGCAGCGGTGGAAACGTCCTGGGGAGCATCCTCCAGAGCTACGGAAACAACCTCGAACTTGCTCTCGTAAACGTTTTCCATAAAGTGCAGGTCGAAATCACGGTAGCCGCCGTCAACGTAAGCTTCCTTGATACGCTGAGCAACCACCTTAGAGCCTGCGATGATGATCTTGAAGCCGCCTGCTACCCACAGCATGGACTTCACGATACGCTCAACAAAGCGATAGTTCTCCTCGTCGTGGCCGGTGCCATCGGGGAAGATACGGGTACGGTAGGTGGTAACGGCGCCTTTGTTACGCTCAACGCCGATAACGATTTCCTGGCCGTTTTCCTTGGTCAGCTCGCGCATCTCGCGAACCTTCAGGGACATGGGGGCAAACTGGGGATCCAAAACTGCTTTGATCTTAAGCTCCATAACGAACGGTACCTCCGATGATAGTTTTTTCTACGTTAAATTCACAGTCGGTGATGATGATGTCGGCATCCTTGCCAACCTCAAGAGAACCCTTCTTGTCGCCGATGCCGATGGCGTTGGCGGGGTTCAGAGATGCGCAGTTCACGCACTCGTACAGGGGAATGTCGCTGTTGGTGTAAACGTTCCAAACGCCCTTGTTCAGCGCCAGGATAGAGCCTGCGATGGTTCCGTCGGGGAGACGGCACTCGATGCCCTTGGAAACGAACTTCTGGCCGCCCAGGGTGTACTCGCCCTCGGGCAGACCGCCTGCGGGGAGACAGTCGGTGATGAAGCACAGCTTGTCGCCCTTCAGCTTGTAAACCATGTTGTACAGAGCGGGGTTCACGTGGAAGGTATCCACGATGAGCTCTACGGTCACGTCGGAATTCAGTGCCGCGCCAACCACGCCGGGGTTACGGTGTGCCAAGGGGCTCATAGCGTTGAACAGGTGGGTAGCGTGACGAACACCCACGTTGGTGGATGCCATTGCGGTATCGTAATCTGCGTCGGTATGACCCATGGAAACGATCACGTCGGTTTCC
>JAZQUM010000117.1:0-10195 GCA_045631305.1 Oscillospiraceae bacterium
GCCGATGCCCGCCTGATCCGCTCCGCCAGTTTGAAGAGTGAAGAATCTGCCCTGACGGGGGAATCCGTTCCCTCCGAAAAGGATGCTTCCGCCGTGGTGGATGAAAAGGCACCTCTGGGCGACAGAACCAACATGGTCTTCTCCGGTTGCTCCATTACCAACGGCACCGCCAATGCCATCGTTACCGCCACGGGCATGGACACTGAAATGGGTAAGATCGCCCATCTGCTGGAAGGCGAAAGCGAAACGCAGACGCCCCTGCAGAAGAACATGGCAAAGCTGGGCAAGAGCCTTGGTATTCTGGCTCTCGGCGCCTGCGCCATCATTTTTGTGGTAGGTCTTCTCAACGGCATTCCCGTGATGGAAATCTTCATGACGGCGGTATCTCTTGCGGTTTCTGCTATCCCTGAAGGCCTGCCTGCTACCGTTACCATTGTGCTTTCCATCGGCGTGCAGCGCATGGTAAAGAAGAATGCTATTATCCGCCGCCTGCCTGCTGTGGAAACCCTTGGCAGTGCCAGCGTGATTTGTTCCGATAAGACCGGCACTCTGACCCAGAACCGCATGACTCTGGTAAAGGCCTGGATGGAAAAGGAAGATATCAGCGAAGATATTTCCGCAAACAATTCCGAAGTGATCCGCCGCCTGCTTACCTATGCTACCCTCTGCTCCGATGGCAGCATCGTGGTGAAGGAAGACGGTGTGCAGCACATCGGTGACCCCACGGAAACCGCTATCGTTTATGCCGCTTATGAAAACGGCATGACCAAGGAAGCTCTGGGCGCAACTTATCCCCGCGTGGCAGAACTGCCCTTCGACTCCGACCGCAAGCTCATGACCACCGTTCATGAAGTGAACGGCAAGTATCTTGTTATCACCAAGGGTGCATTCGATATGCTCTCTTCCCGCTGCACCGCAGGGGACACCGAAAAGGCTGCTGAGATCAACCGCGCTATGAGCGAAGGCGCGCTGCGCGTGCTGGCTGTTGCCTGCAAAGAACTTGCAGAAATGCCTGCTGAAATTACCTTTGAAGCGCTGGAATCCGGCCTTACCTTCCTGGGCCTTGTGGGCATGATCGATCCTCCCCGTCCCGAAGCCAAGGCTGCTGTTGCTACCTGCCGCGCTGCAGGTATCCGTCCTGTGATGATCACGGGTGACCATGTGGTGACCGCCTCTGCCATTGCCCGTGAACTTGGCATTCTGAAAGATGGCGACCGTGCTGTTACCGGCGCAGAGCTGGATGCCATGAGCGAAGAAGAACTCAACGCGCAGGTAGAAGATATCTCTGTCTATGCCCGCGTTTCTCCCGAAAACAAGATCCGCATCGTAAAAGCTTGGCAGGCAAAAGGCCAGGTAGTTTCCATGACCGGTGACGGCGTGAACGACGCTCCTGCTCTTAAGGCTGCCGATATTGGCTGCGCTATGGGCATTACCGGTACCGACGTTGCCAAGGGCGCTTCCGATATGACTCTGACCGACGATAACTTTGCTACCATTGTAGATGCTGTTCGTGAAGGCCGCGGTATTTATGCCAACATCAAAAAGGTGGTTGGCTTCCTGCTGGGCACCAACATCGGTGAAGTGGTGGCAGTATTTATGGCTATGCTGCTTTGGCACAAATCTCCTCTGCTTTCCATGCAGCTTCTGTGGATCAATCTCGTTACCGACTCTCTGCCCGCTATCGCACTGGGCATGGAAGAAGTAGAAGCAGGCGTGATGCAGCAAAAGCCCAAGCCCAAGGAAGAGGGCTTCTTTGCCCACGGCTTCGGTGTGCGCACGGTGCTGCAGGGCGCTATGTTCGGTACGTTGAGCCTGATTGCTTTCCGTATTGGTGAAATTGCAACGGGTACGCTGGAAGGCGGCCGTACCATGGCATTTTTGGTGCTGGCACTTTCCCAGATTGTGCAGGCATTCAATATGCGCTCCGACCGCTCCCTCTTTAAGATCGGTATGTTCAGCAACTCCAAGCTGAACTGGGCGGCTCTTGCGGCTCTGGTTCTGGTGGCGCTGGTGGCATTTACGCCCCTTTCCACCGTTTTCCAGCTGACAAGCCTTCCTGCAAAGCTGTATCTTGTTGCTTTGGGCCTCATTCTCGTGCCTCTGGTGGTAATGGAACTCTTCAAGGCTGTGGGTCTGATCCGTCACCACAGTGACAAGGAAAAAGCCTGATGCGCACTGCGAAAATGTTCGCGGTGAAGGAGGACAAAATGAAACTCTTTGATTTCAATGATGAAAAGACCCGCAAGGAACTGACAAAGTGGGTTCTTACCATTGCGGGTGCCTGTATCCTCATGTACCTTGCGCTGCGGCATTTGCCCGATCTTGCTGCTGCGGTGGCCTACCTTGCAGACATCCTGCTTCCTATCCTTATCGGTGCTGCGGTAGCGTTGGTTCTGAATGTGCCTTTGCGCATCTATGAGGCACATGTTTTGCCGAATGCTGCCAGCTATAAACTCCGTGTTTTGAGACGGGTGAGCGGCATCCTCTTTTCCATCATTTTGGTGCTGGGTATTTTTGTGGGTGCTGTTGCCATCGTCATCCCTACGCTGGCGGATGCCTGTGTGGTGGTGTACCATTTGGTGTTGGATCTGGTAGAAGATATCTCTGCTATGCGCATTGATCTCAGTCAGCTTCCCTTTGGTGCATATCTGCAGCAGCTGGATTGGAACAGCATCGTTACCAGACTGGAGGCATGGGCAACCGTGCTGGCAGGGAATGTGATGGATGCAGTCTGGGGCTTTATAGGCAGCCTCGGCGGCGCGCTGATGGATCTGTTCGTGGGTGTTATTTTTGGTGTGTATGTACTGGGCAGCAAAGAGAAACTGCAAAAACAGTTTATTCGCCTTGTAAAAGTGTGGCTGCCGGAAAAGTGCTGTTCTGCACTGCTGTACGGCGCTTCCGTTTGCTCGGAGACTTTCCATCTTTTCATTGCCGGCCAGACACTGGAAGCTGTAATCCTTGGCGGTCTCTGCGCGCTGGGCATGAGCCTTCTTAATATTCCCTATGCCGCCATGGTTGGCGTGTTAGTGGGCGTTACCGCGCTGATCCCCTATGTGGGTGCTTTTATCGGCATGGGCGTGGGTGCTTTCGTAATTTTGACGGTAAGTCCCGTGAAGGCGCTGATTTTTGTCGTGTATCTGCTGGTTCTCCAGCAGGTTGAAGGCAATCTCATTTACCCCAAAGTGGTGGGTGCGAAATTGAATCTTCCTGCTATCTGGGTGCTGGCAGCCATTGCCGTGGGCGGTAATGTGGCAGGCCCTCTTGGAATGCTGGTGGCAGTTCCCGTGGCAGCTTCGGCCTATATCATTTTGAAAGAAACTACCGCTAAAAGAGAAGAAAATTCTCACAAATGTGTTTGTTCTGAAGAAAAAGAGTAAAATTTTTCTTGACAATCCTTGTTTATTTGTTATAATAATTAAGCTTGCGTTTAATGCGCAGGCATATCCTTGCTCACACCGAGGAGTGTGGGCCATAAGACCAAAAGGAGGTGCAATGAAATGGCTAAGATTACCGGCAACTACGAAGTCGTTTACATCCTGGACACTGCACTGAGTGAAGAGGCTACCGCCGCTATGGTAGGTAAGTTCACCGCTCTGGCAGAGGCTAACGGCTCCAACGTCGTAGTAGAAGAGTGGGGCAAGCAGCGTCTTGCTTACGCTATCGACTACAAGACCGAGGGTTACTATGTCCTGATGAACTTCACCAGCGAGCCCGCTTTCCCCAAGGAGCTCAACCGTGTGCTGGGTATCACCGAAGGCGTGATCCGCTCCATGATCATTTCCAAGGGCGAATAAGGAGGTTGCGCGATTATGCTTAACCGCGTTATTCTTATGGGCCGTCTGGTTCGCGATCCCGAACTGCGCCGCACGCAGTCCGGCACTCCCGTGGCCAGCTTATCTCTCGCTGTGGAACGTGATTTTAAGAATCAGTCCACCGGCGAAAAGACCACGGATTTTATTGACATCGTAGCTTGGCGCAACACCGCTGAGTTCGTGTCCAAGTTCTTCGCCAAGGGCCGCATGGCTGTTGTGGAAGGTCGCTTGCAGATCCGTGAATGGAAAGATCAGAATGGCAACAACCGCCGCAGCGCGGAAGTTGTGGCTGACAACGTTTATTTCGGCGATTCCAAGCGCGATGGCGCACCCGCTTCCGGCGGTTATGACGCCCCCGCGTACTCCGCTCCTTCTATGGGCGGTTACGGTGCCCCCTCTATGGGCCAGTCCGATTTCTCTGAAATCGACGACGAAGACGGCGAACTGCCGTTCTAAGAATTGGGAAAAACTTCCCAAGGTGAAATTCACTTGACATTTTAATTCTAATAAGGAGGAACCTATCCATGGCTATGGAACGTGATAACGCAAGACCCGCTCGTCCCATGAACCGCAAACGCCGCAAGGTTTGCCAGTTCTGCGTTGACAAGTGCGAATGCATCGATTACAAGGATGCAGCTAAGCTGCGCCGCTTCATCTCCGAGCGCTCCAAGATTCTGCCCCGCCGTACCACCGGTACCTGCGCAATGCATCAGCGTCAGCTGACCCTGGCAATCAAGCGCGCTCGCCAGATCGCTCTGCTGCCCTTCATCACTGAATAAGCAGTAAGCTGAAAAAGCAATAAAAGAACCTGTCCTTTTGGACAGGTTCTTTTTTTATTTGATTTTTCCTTCAAGATTGTGGTCGGTAATAAAGCGGTAAACAGATTCCGGCACCAGTTCCCGCCAGTTTTCACCCTCAGCCATGCGGCGGCGCACCTCTGTGCCGCTGGTGAAGCGCTCTGCATCTGTCCGTTCCCACATGACCTCTGTTTCGCAGCCGAGATTTTGCAGCATGCGCAGTTTTTCCCGGCCCCAGTCGTCATATACCGTCACATAAAACTTGGCGCTTTGGGGCACATATTGCAAAAGAAGCTCCGGACGGTTTACAGGGAAGGGAACGATTTCAAACTCCTCCCGCTTTACGCCTGCTTCCAGCATGGCAAGGCGGATCATTTCATAGCGCTCAAAAAAGGAGAAGGGATTGGCGTCCTTTTCCGAGCGGTGGGGGCAGGCGGCAGAAAATGCAGTGCAGTCCTCGTCGGGATTGGAAATACCGATAATAAGCCGCTGACAGCGCTTTTTACCGGCCAAAAGATACTCCATATGTCCATGATGCAGCATCTGAAAGCGGCCGTGGATCACGCCGATGGGATCAAGCATAGCAACACCTCAAAAAGTGATTTTCTATAGTATAACACTTTATTCGAAGATTTGCTGCTCTTTTTTCAGCGCTTTGATCTTCTTGTGGATGGGCAGCGCGCCAAGGCAGCACAGTGCGCCCAGAGCGAGGTTGATGATGCCGATGAGGTTGCCGTCAAAATGGTGCCAGAAGAAAAGCCCCACATTCTGCAAACCAATGAAGAGGTTCAAAATGCCGATGGGCAGCATCAAACCAATGATGCGTTTGAGATGCGCAATGCGGGAAGCATTGTCGGAAAAGAGGGCGAAAGGACCGTCTGCCGCCTTTTTGCGGAAATAGACCCAGCGAAGATAGTTGCCCACCTGCTCGGCACCGGTTTCTTCAATGAAGCGAATGTAATTTTCGCTTTCGGGATGGGATTTGGGGTGCTGCAAAAGCTCAAAGTGAACAGCATATTCACCGGGAAGACTTTCTTCAAACTCATATTTGGCAAAGCCTACGCCCACCAGCGCAAGGCCCTTGGCGGCCATTTCGTTGAGCCATTTTTCTTCTTTTTCATAGTCCCAGGTCCAGAACCACTTTCGAATGGTTTTTCTCATAATTTTATTCCTCCATGATGCGCTTGCCGTTTTCCAGAAGTTCACTCAAACGGAGCAGCTCCTGACGCAAGGTTTCCAGCCCTGCAGGGGTGATTTCATATTCCTTCTTGCGGTCTTCTTCGGGAAGAGCGCGGATCCAGCCCTTTTCCAAAAGCGTATTCAGTGCGCCGTACAGTGTGCCGGCGGCAAGGCGCACCCGGCCGTGGGACAAGGATTCTACATTTTGAATGATGCCATAGCCGTGCAGGGGTGTTTTCAGGGAGAGCAGGATATAAAAGACCGCTTCTGTCAATGCGGGATTTGCCATTAGAGATACCTCCTTTTATCAGTCGGTTGCCGTTATATCGGCCATCGATATATATACTATATCGTCTCCCGATATAGTTGTCAAGGGTATGTGTAAAAAAATAGAGAAATTTCAAAAAATTTATAAAAACTTTGTGCTGTTTTTTCTTGCACAGGGAAAGTGAGAGTGCTATAATTACCAACGTAAAAATGAGGAAGTTTTTTCTTTTTCTGAGAAAACGACGGAAAACTTTTGAGCATATTAAAAATTTTCTGCTAAGCAGAAGTTATCAAATGGGAGGAACACCTATGAAGCAGCTCTATGAAGGCAAGACCAAGAATGTAATGCTGGATGAAGAAACCGGTATCGTGCACCTGTTCTTTAAGGATTCCGCAACCGGCGAAAACGGCGTTTTTGATCCCGGCTCCAACTCCGTTGGCGGCAGCGTGGAAGGCAAGGGCAAGGTTGGTCTGGCAGTTTCCAGCTATTTCTTTGAACTGATGGAAAAGAACGGTATCCCCACCCACTATCTGGGCAGCGATATTGAACAGGGCCTGATGAAGGTTCGCAACCTCACCGTTCCCCGCCTCGAGTTCGTAGTTCGTTATTTCAGCGCAGGTTCTTTCTGCCGCCGCTTCCGTTTGGAAGAAGGCATTGCTTTCAATCCTCCCTATGCAGAAGTTACCCTGAAGGACGATGAAATGGGCGATCCTCTGGTTACCGAACGCGTTTGCATCATGAAGGGCATGCTGAAGGAAGGCCAGTACACCGAAGCACAGAACGTTGTGCTGCAGGTAGGTGAAGTTCTGAAGAAGGAACTGGCTGACATGGGTCTCACCCTCATCGACTTCAAGATCGAAGTTGGTTACGATGAATCCGGCAAGATCTTCGTTGCAGACGAAATTACTCCCGACATCTGGCGCGTCCGTGATGAAAACGGCAACATCCCCAACCAGATCGACTGCGCTAACATGATCCTGGCTAAGCTGCAGAAGTAATATGCAATTTTAAAGAGAGCGTCACAAGACGCTCTCTTTTTCTTTGCAAAGGGACGGGGAGTTGTGTATAATAGACTTGCAGTCTATTCAAGGAGGAAATGATTATGATCAAACGCGCAGAAGATCTGCAGCAGGTTGAAGTGCATGAACTGCGAGGCGGTGAAGGAACGCTTTTGAAGACCCTTTTGGGCAACAGTGAGGAAACCTTTGGTCACGCATCGCTTTTTGCCACCTTTACCTATCCTCCCGGAGCCTCCATCGGCTATCACACCCATGATACCAACATGGAGTATTACTACATTCTTTCCGGTGAGCTGACGCTGGAAGAAAACGGCGTGGTAAGCGTGCTGAAAGAGGGCGATGTTTCTGTCTGCCGCGACGGTAACGGCCACTCCATTAAAAACAACACCGATAAAGAAGCCAAAATGCTGGCGCTGATCATTGATAAATAAAAAAATCTCCTCTCCCTTCTGGGAGAGGAGATTTTTTTGTTTTAGGGAGCGAACACATGCATATCGCTGAGCTCCAGATCGGCAGAATAAGGGTTGAGATACGTGTTGACCATGGTCAGCACCTCGTCGGGATAAAGAATGTAATAAGAGCCGCCCTTATACCAGCCCTGACCGTCGCCGGGGAGGGTCATAAAGTTGATATTATCAAGTCCGATGGAGAAAGCCTCTGTGCCCAACCAGGCAAGGTTACCTACAGAAAGGTTGGTATTCACATGGTCGGAGAAGATCTGCACATAAGAAGAAACTTTGTCGATATTTTTCGGTTGCAGCATTTTCTTGGCAACAGCCATCAAAAAAGCCTGCTGAGTGCCGATACGGCCCAGATCTTCCGTGCCGTAGCCGGATCCGTCGTTGTTGTGGCGGAAACGAACCACTTTCAAAGCGTCTTCGCCTGTGAGATACTGATAACCTTTGCTGAAGTGAATGGAAAGATCCTGACAAGGATCGTCATAATCCATATTGATAGGCACATCGAATTCCACGCCGCCGATGGTATCCACCAACTTTACAAAGGCCTGCAGATCCACCGTAACGGTGAAGTCAATGGGGATGCCAAGCATTTCTTCCAACTTTTCAGCCATAAGATCAATGCCGCCGCGCCCGTAACAGGAGTTGAACTTTTTGATACCCCAATCTACGTCGATGAGGGTATCGCGGGGGATGGAAACACAGTTTACCTGCCCGGTGCCTGCATCAAAAGCTACCAGAATATTGGTGTCGGAATTGCCGTTGCCATCGTCTACGCCGGAAACAAGAATGGTGAAGAAATCATCCTTTCTTGTGAAGACGGAGGAATCGGAATCCTGCTGGGAATTCTGCGTGTCGGAAGTGGAGGGATTATCCTCACTTAGGTCTTCCGGGGGGATTTCGGGTTCCCGGATGAAGCAGGCAACGATACCCACCAGGGTGGCTGCGGCGAAGAGCATGCTGACCAGCATACTGACTCTCTTCTGCTTTTTTGTTTTTCGCAGTTTAGTAGACATGGTGCTCCTTATCATTTGACCCCTTGCGGGGGATGGCTTTTATGTACGGATACTGATTAGACGGATGCGAAAGCGAAAAAGTTTCATTCGCCCCGATATTTTTTTCGCGTGGCAATACCGCCACGGATGTGGCGCTGGGCCTTGTTTTCTTCCAAAACTTCTTTTGCGGCTAAATACAGCGTTCGGTCGTAAAGGGCTAGCCGTTGGGATAGATCTTTATGTACCGTGGATTTGCTGACACCGAATTTTTTTGCTGCTGCGCGCACGGTGGCTTGGTTTTCGATGATGTAGAGGGCCAAGGTGCGGGCCCGTTCCTCCATATTCCCTTTCACCTGATACACTCTCCGTCCTGCTGAACCTTGTCAGCCTGTTCTGGGAGAGTATATGAAAGGCAGCGCATAGATATGTTTATTATAGGGCCGTCGGCAATAAAATGCAAGGTTTGCCGCTCTTGACGGTGACAAAATTTGATGATAGAATCGAAGCCGTAAGCAGTTCTGAGCACAGCGATTTTAAGCATGTGCTCAATTTTTCTGCGTGGAGGATATACGGTGACCTTCAATTTTGTGTTTTTCTTCAATGCCGTTTTGTTGGGCGTTGGTCTTGCTATGGACGCTTTTTCTGTGTCCCTTGCCAACGGACTGCATGAACCCTGCATGCGCAAAAAGCGGATGTGCTTTGTGGCGGGTGTATTTGCCTTTTTCCAGTTTTTGATGCCCATGATTGGCTGGGTCTGCGTGCACACGGTGGCACAGTATTTTTCTGCTTTTGAAAAACTTATTCCCTATATTGCCCTTGCGCTGCTGCTCTTCATCGGCGGCAAGATGTTGCTGGAGGGTATCCGCGGGGAAGAAGAGGCAGATGCCTGCGGGGCGGGTGTAGGCCTCGGGGCGCTGATGGTGCAGGGCGTTGCCACTTCCATCGATGCCCTCTCTGTAGGTTTTACCATTGCTGAGCAGATGCTGCTGGAGGCATTTTTGACCTGTCTTATTATTGCGGTGGTCACCTTTGCCATCTGCGTAGGCGGCCTTTTCATCGGCCGTAAGGCAGGCACCGCACTTGCGGGAAAAGCCGGCATTTTTGGCGGCTGCATTTTGATTTTCATCGGCCTTGAAATTTTCATTACCGGCGTATTTTTCTAAAATAAAAAGCCCGAAGCCTTTTGGCTTCGGTTCTTTTTTATTTCTTCAGCTTTCCCAAAAGGGAGAAAAGGGCAAAGGCAATGAGGTTGCATACCACTACCGTGGCCCCCACAGGGGTGGAAACCAGATAGGAAAGGGTCAGCCCCAGCGCAAAGCAGACCACGCTGAGGCAGCCTGCGGCAATAACCACCGCGCGGAAGCTTTTGAAAACCCGCATGGCGGAAAGGGCGGGGAAGATCACAAGGGAGGAGATCAGCATGGCACCCATCATCCGCATGCCCAGCACGATGGTAAGGGCTGTCAGCACGCTTAAAAGCGCATTGTAGCGCTCCACCTTCATGCCTGTTGCGCGGGAGAAATTCTCGTCAAATGTGATGGCGAAAATTTTGTGATAGCTGAGGATATAGAGGGCCAGAACGGCAGCGGCCACAGAAATAGAAAGGACCACATCGGTTTTATCCATGGCAAGGATAGAGCCGAACATGTAGCTGTCGATATCGGTGG
>JAZQUM010000118.1:0-5954 GCA_045631305.1 Oscillospiraceae bacterium
CTTAGAAAGATCCGTCTTCGATGGAGCGGGTGATGCGGGGCAGATCCTGATATACTACGCGGCCGCCGCCGATGTTGGTGTGACCAACTTCGCTGTTGCCCATCTGGCCGTCAGGCAGACCTACATCCAGACCGGAAGCGGAAAGGGTGGTGTGGGGATATTCAGCGAAAAGACGGTCGAGAACGGGGGTCTTGGCGAACTTCACAGCATTGCCGGAAGCGGAATCGGTAAGGCCAAAGCCATCCATGATAATAAGAACGGTAGGTGTTTTGTTCATGATATCTCCTTTAGGATTAGATCCTTTTGTTGTTATTTTGATCAGCCCTGATTAGCTGCGTTGATGATTTCCACAAACTGCTGGGGATTCAGAGATGCGCCGCCGATGAGGCCGCCGTCGATATCGGCCTGAGCCAGAAGTTCGCTGGCATTCTTGGGGTTCATGGAGCCGCCGTACTGAATGGTGATGGAGCGGGCGATGCGGGCACCGTAGAGATAACGAACGGTGGCGCGGATAGAGGTGCAGACTTCAGCTGCCTGTTCAGCAGTAGCGGTCTTGCCGGTGCCGATGGCCCAAACGGGTTCATAAGCGATCACGCACTTGCGCAGCTTATCTGCGGGAACGCCTGCCAGAGCGCTCTTTACCTGCAGGGTAATGAGTTCCATGGTAACGCCCTGTTCGCGCTGTTCCAGAGTTTCGCCCACGCAGATGATGGGATAGAGACCTGCATCCAGAGCGGAGAGAACCTTCTTATTAACGGTGTAATCGGTTTCGCCGAAGTGCTGGCGGCGTTCGCTGTGACCTACGATAACGTACTTTACGCCCAGATCCTTGAGCATGGGAGCGGAAACTTCGCCGGTGAATGCACCGGAGTTTTCATAGAACACGTTTTCAGCACCTACGCTGACGCGCATGTCCTTGAAAGCCTTTACAGCTACGGAAATGTTGCAGGTGGGAACGCAAACCACAACGTCGCACCACTTAGCCTTGGGAAGAAGAGTCTTGAGTTCTTCGGCAAAAGCCTTGGTTTCGGTAGCGGTCTTATTCATTTTCCAGTTGCCTGCGATAATAGTTTTGCGATATCTGCGGTTCATAACGGTATGTTCTCCTCGGTTTCGTTGGAATATATCTAAATGATCAAAAAATCAAATAAAAACAAAATTAAGCGTCCATCAGGCAGGATACGCCGGGCAGATCCTTGCCTTCCAGGAATTCAAGGCTGGCGCCGCCACCGGTGGAGATGTGGGTCATCTTGTCGGCAAAGCCCAGCTGGCTCACAGCAGAAGCACTGTCGCCGCCGCCGATAATGGTCACGGCATCGGTTTCGGCCAAAGCCTTAGCTACTGCGCGGGTGCCTTCGGCAAAAGCGGGGAATTCGAAAACGCCCATAGGACCGTTCCAGATCACGGTGCCTGCATCCTTCACAGCATCAGTATAGAGCTTTACGGTTTCAGGGCCGATGTCCATACCCAGCATGTTGTCGGGAATTTCACCGGACTTGCAGCAAACGGGGGCTGCATCTGCGGCAAAAGCTTCTGCGCAGACATCGTCTACGGGAAGCAGGAAGCGAACGCCCTTTTCTTCGGCTTTCTTCACCATTTCACGGCAGTAGTCCAGACGGTCTTCTTCCAGAAGACTCTTGCCGATGGAGCCGCCCAGCGCCTTGGAGAAGGTGTAAGCCATGCCGCCGCCGATGATAATGGTATCAGCGATGTCCAGCAGGTTGTTGATAACGCCGATCTTGCCGGAAACCTTGCTGCCGCCAAGGATAGCTACCAGAGGACGGCGGGGATTGGCAAGGGCGCTGCCCATGATATCCAGTTCCTGAGCAATAAGGAAGCCGGAAACGGCGGGCAGATATTCGGCAACGCCTGCGGTGGAAGCATGTGCGCGGTGCACAGAGCCGAAAGCATCAGATACATACAGGTCTGCAAGGCTTGCAAGGGCCTTGGAAAGCTCGGGGTCATTTTTGGTTTCGCCGCTTTCGAAACGGGTGTTTTCCAGCAGCATCACTTCGCCGCACTTAAGGGCAGCAGCCTTTGCGCGGGCATCTTCGCCCACTACGTCATTGGCAAAGATCACGTCAGTGCCAAGAAGTTCACCCAAGCGTTTTGCCACAACGGCAAGAGAGAAAGCGGGATCTGCGCTTTTGGGCTTGCCCAGATGGCTGCAGGCGATAACGGCAGCGCCGTTTTCCAGCAGGTAACGGATGGTGGGCAGAGCGGAAACAATGCGCTTATCGTCGGTGATAGCACCGGTGGTCTTATCCTGAGGAACGTTGAAATCGCAGCGAAGAAGGACCTTCTTGCCGGAAACTTCCACATCGCGTACGGTCTTTTTGTTATAGTTCAATGCCATGGTATGAGCTCCTTTCCAAAAAATGAGCATTTTGCGTATCAGGTATACTGTTCTGCGCCGCCCATCATGCCTTCGCCTGTGAGTCCGGGGAAATCCAGCTGGCGGAGAGCTTCATAGGTGATGATGGCGACGGAGTTTGCGAGATTCAGGCTGCGGGCTTCGCTGCGCATGGGCAGGCGAATGCAGCGGTGGGCATATTCTTCGCGGAAATCCTCGGGAAGACCTGCGGTTTCCTTGCCGAAGAAGAGCCAGCACCCGTCGGTGAATTGAGCAGTAGCATAACTGCGGGGCGCCTTGGTGGTGAGCAGATACAGGTTTTCTCTGGCCTCAGGGTTCTTTGCAAAGAAATCGTCAAGATTTTCGTAATCAAAAACCTCCACCAGATGCCAATAGTCCAGGCCTGCCCGTTTCACAGCCTTATCCGAAATATCAAAGCCCAAAGGGCGGATCAGATGCAGCCGCGCGCCGGTTGCAGCGCAGGTACGGGCAATGTTGCCGGTGTTCATGGGGATCTCCGGCTCCACCAAAACAATGTTAAGCATAACAGCCGCCTTTCCACAGTTTCAGACGGTTAATAATTGTAATGCAAAAGTGGAACAATTTCAACATAAAAAATCGATTTTTTCAAAAAATCTGAAAAAAATACCGCAAATTTTGCGGTATTATGTTAATAAAATCGAATTTTTACACAACGAAAAAGAAGTGTGAGAAACTGTCACAATATATTAGGGAAAAAGACAGGCGGAATAATTGAAAAATATATGCGAAAAGGTTGGACTTTTCAAAAGTATTTGTTATAATGGGGTTACTTACAGGAATCAACCCTTGTTGTTCGGAAGGAGGAATGTCCGATGATTTGTAAAAGTGCTGCGTTTCTTCTGAAGAACGATGTTTCCACAGGTGCAGATTATCGTCCGCTGATGTTGCAGGAAGTCATGTTTTGTCCGGTCCTTGAATGGGTCGGTGCGGAATTGGCGCGTGCAGGTGTTCAGCGGTTTTTTTGCGCTTGTGAAGAAAAATGGGCAGATGCCGTAAAGAAGTGCTTCGCAGAAGATGCGGAAGTGGTGATTGCGCCTCTGGAAGGCTGCGAAGAAGCTATGCGTGAATTCTTCGGCGGCGAAGGCGGCATGAGCTTTGCCGAACCCGTTCTTCCCATGGGTGGAGGCTATGCAAGCTTTGCCAGCCGTGCAGAACTTTTCTCTCTGCACACCGTCTGCCGCGATGAGATCGTTAGACGGCATGCAGAAAATGGCGTGCTGGTGATGGATCCTGCCAACACCTATATTGACCCCCGCGTGGTCATCGGTGAGGGCACGGTGATTTTGCCCGGCTCTATTCTTCGCGGCAAGACCACCATCGGCTGCAACTGCGAGATCGGCCCCAACGCTATGATCCGCGACTGCACTGTGGGCAACGGTACCACCGTTAATGCAAGCCAGATCAATGAAAGCACCGTGGGCGATGAGACCCGCATCGGGCCTTATTCCTACCTGCGTCCCGGCTGCAAGCTGGGTAACCACGTGAAGCTGGGTGACTTCGTGGAAGTGAAGAACTCCACGGTTGGCGACTATGTCAGCCTCTCCCACCTCACCTATCTGGGCGATAGTGATGTTGGCGAACGCGTTAACTTCGGCTGCGGTACCGTTACTGCTAACTATGACGGTGCCAAGAAATACCGCTGCACCATCGGTTCCGGCGCATTTATCGGCTGTAACACCAATATGATCGCGCCTGTGAAAGTGGGCGATGGCGCGTATGTTGCTGCAGGCACCACCCTTACACAGGACGTACCCGCTGACTCCCTGGCTGTCGGCCGCGTGAAGCAGGTCATGAAGGACGGCTGGGCCCGCCGCCACAGAGAAAAGAACAACAGCAAGTTCTAAATATGGAATTTATCCCCGCAATGGGGGAAACGGAAATAAAGAAAAAAGCAAAAGAAGGTTAATGGAGGATTTCGATATGGTTGCTCACGGCAAGGACATTAAGATTTTTACCGGCACTTCCAACCCCGCACTGGCAGAAGCTATTGCAAAAGAAATCGGCATCGCTATGGGCGAAGCTGAAGTTAAGAAATTTGCAGACGGCGAAGTAGCCGTTTCTCTGTATGAATCCGTTCGCGGCAGTGACGTTTTCATCATCAACTCTACCTGCAAGCCCGTCAACGACAGCCTCGTTGAACTGCTGGTTATGATCGATGCAGCTCGCCGCGCTTCCGCAGGCCGCATCAATGCCGTTATTCCTTATTTCGGCTATGCTCGTCAGGACCGCAAGGCCAAGGCTCGTGACCCCATCAGCGCAAAGCTGGTTGCTAACATGCTGGTAGCAGCCGGTGCTGACCGTGTTCTTACCATGGACCTCCATGCTTCTCAGATCCAGGGCTTCTTTGATATCCCCGTAGATCACCTGGTAGGCAATCCCATCTTCGTAGATTACTATGCCAAGAAGTTCGGCGCAAAGTGCGAAGATATGGTAGTTGTATCTCCCGACGTTGGCTCCGTAGCTCGCGCCCGCGCTTTTGCTCAGAAGCTGGGCATGAACTTGGCTATCGTTGACAAGCGCCGCCAGAAGGCTAACCAGAGCGAAGTTATGAACGTGATCGGCGACGTAGCAGGCAAGGACTGCATCCTCTTCGACGACATGGTAGATACCGCAGGTTCTCTTTGCAACGCTGCAAAGGCTATCGTGGAAGTAGGCGGTGCAAGAAGCGTTTATGCATGCGCATCCCACGGTGTTCTCTCCGGCCCCGCTCTGGAACGCCTGAACAACAGCGTTATCGAAGAAATCGCTTTCCTGGATACCATTCCCGCAGTAGATACCGAAGCTTGCCCCAAGATCAAGTATCTCTCCGTGGCTCCCATGTTCGCAGAAGCTATCGAACGCATCTATCAGGAAATTTCCGTTTCCAAGCTGTTCCGTTAATCTAAAAGTACTTATGCTGCGAGGCGGGAGGAGACTCCTGCCTCGCATTCGGTTTTGGAGTGAATATGTGGTTTAATCGCGCAAAGTCCGGCGGTGTTTCCTGGCTCTTGGTCTTTTTGGGAAACCCCGGCAAAGAATATGAAAACACGCGGCACAACATGGGCTTCTGGGCAGCAGATGCCCTGGAAAGTAAGGCGAAGATCTCCATCAATCGCCTGAAATACAAGGCCCTGACTGCCACCTGCACCTTGGGTGGTGAACAGGTCCTTGCCATGAAGCCGCAGACCTATATGAACCTTTCCGGTGAGGCGGTGGGCGAAGCGGCCCGCTTTTATAAGATCCCGCCCGAAAAGGTGATCGTGATTTACGATGACGTATCCTTGCCTGCGGGCAAGCTCCGTGTGCGCGCTTCCGGCTCTGCCGGCGGGCATAACGGCATCAAGAGCATCATTTCCCATCTGGGTTCCGATAAGTTCCCCCGGGTGAAGATCGGTGTGGGCGCACCTGCGCACCCTGAACACGAAATGGTGGACTGGGTCATCGGTAAAATCACGGCAGAGGAGAAGAAGACCCTTCTTCCTGCCACTGCCAAGGCGGTGGATGCTGCTGAGTGCATCATTGAAAAAGATGTACCTACCGCTATGAACCGCTTTAACGGATAAAAGAAAGAAAAAAGCAC
>JAZQUM010000119.1:0-3314 GCA_045631305.1 Oscillospiraceae bacterium
ACGCAGGCGTTCCCATCAAGGCTCCCGTAGCCGGCATCTCCTGCGGTCTCATTCAGGATGACGACGGTTCCTTCACCACCTTCATCGACATTCAGGGCGTGGAAGACTTCCACGGCGAAATGGACTTCAAGGTTGCCGGTACCAAGGCCGGTATCACCGCCATCCAGATGGACCTGAAGAACGACGGTCTGACCATGGAAATCATCAAGAACGCTCTGGACATCACCTATGATGCCCGCGTGCCGATCCTTGATGAAATCATGATCCCCTGCATCGCTGAACCCCGCAAGGAAGTTTCTCCCTATGCTCCCAAGATGATCACCATGCACATCGATCCCGATAAGATCCGCGAAGTTATCGGTAAGGGCGGCAGCGTGATCCAGAAGATCGTTGCCGAAACCGGCGCCAAGATCGACATTGAAGACGATGGCACCATCCACATCGCTTCTGCAGATGCCGCTGCTTGCGACGCTGCCAAGAAGTGCATCGACGATATCGTGTTCGTTCCCGCTGTGGGCGCTCTGTACTACGGCCGCGTTGTTCGCCTCATGAACTTCGGTGCATTCGTAGAACTGGCTCCCGGCAAGGACGGTCTGGTTCACATCTCCAAGCTGGCTGAAAAGCGCATCGAAAAGGTAGAAGACGCTTGCAAGATCGGTGATATGATGTGGGTCAAGGTCACCGAGATCGACGAAAAGGGCCGCGTGAACCTTTCTCATAAGGACGCTCTGCGTGAGATCGCTGCCAAGGAAGCCGCCGGCGAACCCATCAAGTAAAATTCACTCAAGGATGGTGGGAATCCCCCACCATCCTTGATCTTTTTAAGCCTCCCTTGTGTAAAGGGAGGTGCCTGCGAAGCAGGCGGAGGGATTGTTCCCTTTTTCATAATCTTTTGAAAGGAACGCTTTTTATGGAACCCATTGCTGCCATTTCCACCCCCCTTGCTCCTGCCGCCATCGGCGTGGTGCGCCTTACGGGGGACGGTGCCGCGCAAATCGCGGAAAAAGTGTTCCGTCCTCTGCGCAAAAAGCCCCTTACCGCCTGCCCCCGCCGCGAAATGATCTATGGCGACATGGTGGATGCAGAGGGTAACCTCTTGGACCGCGGCCTTTGCGTCCTCTTTTCCCAGGGCCAGAGCTACACGGGGGAAGAATCCGCCGAGTTTTACTGCCACGGCTCCCCCATCGCCATGCAGGAAGTGCTTCGCGCCCTCTTTGCCCACGGCGCCCGTCAGGCCAAGGGCGGCGAATTCACCCGCCGCGCCTTTTTAAATGGCAAACTGGACCTGACCCAGGCCGAAGCCGTCATGGACCTTATCGATGCCGAAACTGCGGAAGCGGCCCGCTGCGCCGCCGCCCAGGTTGGCGGCACTCTCCGCCGCCGCGTGGAGAAAATTTACGACACCGTTATGGATGTTACCTCCCGCTTTTATGCCGTGGTAGACTATCCCGATGAAGATATCGACGATCTTTCCACCTCTGCCCTTGCCGATGCGCTGGGCGAAGCTGCCCGAGAAGTGCAGGCCCTTCTTGCCACCTTCCGCCGCGGCAGCATCATGAAAAACGGTCTCCCCACCGCCATCATCGGCCGCCCCAACGCAGGTAAATCCAGCCTGCTCAACGCTCTTCTGGGCTATGACCGCGCCATCGTCACCAATATCCCCGGCACCACCCGCGACACCGTGGAAGAAAAGGTGGATTGCGGCGGCGTGCTGCTGCGGCTTACCGATACCGCAGGCATCCGTGAAACGGATGACGTGGTGGAAAGTCTTGGTGTGGAGCGCTCCCGCGAGGCTATGACCCGCGCAGATCTGGTGCTAGCCCTTGTGGATGCCTCTTCCCCCTTTACCGAAGAGGATAAAGAAGCCATCATTCTGGCGGGCGAAAAGGAAAAGTGGATCCTGGTCTTCACCAAAAAAGACCTTGCCGATACCACCCCCGCTATTCCCGCTGTGTATACCAATCCCCCCGCCGCCACCGTGTTCCTCTCCACCGAAACGGGAGAGGGCATGAACGCGCTGGAAAAAGCGGTGGGCGAACTCTTCCCCATGCCCCCTGTGCCCCGTGGCGAAATGCTCACCAGCGAGCGTCAGGCCGATGCCGCCCGCAGAGCTGCTGAAGCTCTGGAGCGCGCCGCCGCAGCGCTGGAGATGGGTCTCACCCCCGATGCCGTCCTCACCGACGCGGAAGATGCCCTTTCCGCTTTGGGCGCCCTGACAGGCAAGAGCGTGAAAGAAGACCTGGTTGCCACCATTTTCAGCCGCTTCTGCGTGGGCAAATGATGAAAAGGAGAATAATGCTATGAAATGGCTTGAATTACATCTCGATACCGTTCCCGCCGCGCTGGATGCTCTCACCGAGATGCTCTCCACCGTGGGGGTAGACTCCATCGTCATCGACGATGAAGGCGATTTCCACAACTTTCTGGAAAACAACCACCAATACTGGGACTATGTAGACGATGATCTCATGGCAGAAAAGAAGGGCAAGACCCGCATCACCTTCTACCTTTCCGACGATCAGGCAGGCTTTACCACCCTTGCCGCCGTCCGCATCGCCCTCACCAACTTCCAGAAGGCCAATCCCCAGTTCCCCACCGCCATCCTTTCCATGGAAAACGTGGCAGACGAAGACTGGGAAAACAACTGGAAGGCATTTTATAAGCCCATGGAGATCGGCGAGCGTCTCATCGTCATCCCCGAATGGGAAAAGGCCAAGATCGGCGACCGCGTGCCTCTTATCCTGAACCCCGGTCTCACCTTCGGTACCGGCAGCCACGCCACCACACGTCTTTGCCTCAAGGCTCTGGAAAAGCACGTTCACGGCGGTGAAAAGGTGCTGGACCTTGGCTGCGGCAGCGGCATTCTCTCCATCGCTGCTCTCCGCCTTGGCGCTGCTCGTGCCTTCGCCTGCGATATTGACGAAAAGTGTATCGGCGTTGCCTATGAAAACGCCGCTCTCAACAATATTTCCAAGGATGTTTACACCGTCCGCTGCGGCGATGTCCTCTCCGATAAGGGTCTGCAGGCCGAATTCGGCAAGGAATATGATGTAATCGTTGCCAACATCGTGGCCGATGTCATCATCGGTCTTGCTCCCGCTGTGGGCAGCTTTTTGAAAGAAGACGGCATCTTCCTCACCTCCGGCATCATCGATACCCGCGCTGAAGAAGTAAAGGGCAAGCTGATGGAAGCAGGCTGGGATGTCGTGGAAGAAAACTCCAGCGAAGGCTGGTTCTCCTTCCTCTGCAAAGCTTCCAGATGATCCAGGGATCATTTGGAAAGATTCACTCTTCGGAACACAAAAAAAGCTCTG
>JAZQUM010000120.1:0-2357 GCA_045631305.1 Oscillospiraceae bacterium
GTGATCTCAGTAAAGAGGTCAACGATCCAGGCAATGAAGTTGCCTACGCCGGTGCACAGAACGAGAATGCCAACTACAAGGGTCACAACGTTCTTGGTCTCAAGAAAGCGAACGATTCGGTAAACACCACCGATCAGCCAACCGAAGAAGAGCTGAAGCAGGATCTTGGCGATCTTGGGCAGAGACTCATAAGATTTGGTCATAATGGATATCCTTTCTCCGGCAAACTAAACTTTCGGAAGTCGGCTTGTCGGTGCCGATGCACAAAATCTTCCTATGTTTTAAGTATAGCAAAAGCGAGGGAAAAAGTCAATAAATTTTTGCGCGAAAAACGCGATTTTTCTTTGTTTTTTTGAAAATTTCCGTCAAGAGTGACATGAAAATGCAAAAAAACGTTTCTTGTCTTGTGGAGACTTACGAAATGAGCAATATTTGTCTTATAAATAACTGTTCATGACTTGAAAGAGAGCAGATACTGTCTTATAATTAAATTACCAATCTATGTTTGGAGGTATTTGCAATGGCACTGTCAGTTGCACTTCAGGTTTACTCTGTGCGCGATGACGCGAAGGCGGATCTGCGCGGCACTTTGGAAAAAATTAAGAAAATGGGCTTTGACGGCGTGGAGTTCGCAGGTCTTTACGGTTATGCACCCGCTGATATCAAGGCTATGTGCGCCGAGATCGGTCTTGTTCCGATTTCTGCTCACGTGCCCTATCTGGATATGGTTGCAGATCCGAAGGGCGTGCTGTCTCAGTATGCTGAGATCGGCGTGAAGTTCGTAGCTGTTCCTTATCTCACCGAGGAGTACCGCCCCGGAACCGAGAAGTTCCCCGAGGTGGTAAAGAACGTGGAGATGTTGGGCAAGGTTGCAAAGGAACTGGGTATTCAGTTGCTGTATCACAACCACGACTTTGAGTTTGCCAAGATCGACGGCAAGTACGCACTTGACGTGCTTTACGACACCGTTCCCGCAGAGTATTTGCAGACCGAACTTGACGTTTGCTGGGTGAACGTTGGCGGCGAGGTGCCTGCTGAGTACATCCGCAAGTACAACGGCCGTACCCCTGTGGTACATCTCAAGGATTTCCACGGCGAGAAGTCTGAGGATATGTACGAGTTGATCGGCATCAATTCCGCAGCACCCAAGCGCCCCGGTAACTTTGAGTTCCGCCCCGTTGGCTCCGGCCTGAACGATTTCCCCGCCATTCTGGAAGCTGCTACCGAGAGCGGTGCTCAGTGGGTAGTGGTAGAGCAGGATAAGCCCTCTCTGGGTCTGACTCCCCTGGAATGCGCTGAGAAGAGCAGAAATTATTTGAAATCTATCGGTTGCTGAACACCGATCATATTTAAGGAGGATTTTATCATGGCAGAAGATAAGGATCTCAATGCGTTTAAGGAGACTCAGGTCGAGACTACCGAAGCCGCAAGCAAAAAGGTGAGAATTGGTTTCATTGGTTGCGGTTGGATCGCAGGCAGCCATATCAAGTCTCTTTTGAAGCAGCCCGACGTAGAGATCGTTGCAGGTTGCGACCTTGTGCCCGGCAAGGCAAAGGCATTCTTTGAAAAGCACGGTGTTGAGGGTGTTAAGACCGACTACGCTTCTCACAAGGAGATGCTGGCAGACAAGTCTTTGAACCTGGATGCCGTTACCATTTGTACCTACAACCGTCAGCACGCACAGCCCGCGATCGATTCTTTGAACGCAGGTCTGCACGTTCTGCTTGAGAAGCCCTTTACCGTTACCACCGAAGAGGCTGTTGCCGTTATGAAGGCTGAGAAGGCCAGCGGCAAGATCCTTTCCATCGGCTTCCAGCCCCGTCTTGACGAGAACATGATCATGGTCAAGGATATCGTTCAGTCCGGCGAACTTGGTCAGATCTACTACGTACAGACCGGTGGCGGCCGCCGTCGCGGTATTCCCACGCCTTTCGGCACCACCTTTATCGAGGACGAGACCGCAGGTCTTGGTGCATTGGCTGATATCGGTTGCTACTCTCTGGATATGGTGCTGAACGCTCTGGGCTATCCCAAGCCTTTGACCGTTTCCGGCTACAAGTCCGCTTTCTTTGGCAAGGACCCCAACTACTGCGGTTACCCCAAGGACAAGAGAGCAGAGTACGCTGCTAAGTTTGGTGTTGATGACTTTGCTGCAGCCTTCATCCGTTTGGAGGGTGGCATCGTGATCTCCTTCCGTATCGCATGGGCTATGAACCTGGATACCTCCGGTGATACCATCATCTACGGCACCAAGGGCAGCCTGCGTATTCCTTCTACCGAGTGCTGGAACGGCACCATCGGCGGCGACCTGACCATTTATCACGAGGTTGCAGGCAAGCAGGTCGAGACCAAGATCC
>JAZQUM010000121.1:0-13505 GCA_045631305.1 Oscillospiraceae bacterium
TCACTCCCTTGTATTTTCTCTTAACACAAGGTATCTTTTTCTGTCTGAAAGTTCCCTGTATCTGTCCAATATCAAAAATGCGGTAATGGACAATTTTCAAAAAAATTATAGCATTTTTTGGTTGTTATAACAAGGTTGCTAACCATCAAGATAATTTTCAACTATATCAAAGAAAACACTTTTTTCTTATGGGGTGATGGAGCTATACCCTGACGATTTCATGATGCGTTGAACATGGAAGGGAAATGTGATAAAGTAAGCTAAGCGAAAAACGAAGATTATTTATGTTCTGCGTTGCGCTAAAGGACCATTAGGAAAAGAGTTCCCGGTTTTTGCGCGATAAAACTTGCAAAATGAAAGATTATTTGGTAAAATGGCAAGAGCGCAAAATTTTTGTGCTGTTTTCTTGTGCCATAATCCATTTGGAGGAATACAATAGATGTCCAAACAGAACAATAAAAAGGCGAAGATGGCAAAGTCTGCACAGTCTGTCAATACCACTTTGAAGATGTTGATCATGGGCTGTGTGGCAGAGTGCTATCTGCTTCTGGCGTATAACTTTTTTGCCCACGGTGCAGTGCAGTGGGTGGTAGCTCTTTCCAAGGTTTTCGGTGTGCTGCGGTATGCTGCGCTGGTTGTTGCAGTGATTTGTGCAGTGCTGGCGGTTTGCTGGAAGAGCGATAAGAAAAAGAAGTCCCTTGCTGTATGGGGCGTGGGCGTGGGAGCTTTCCTTTCCGTCACTTCTTTTATGATGATGGCTTACTACCCCGCAGCAACGGATGTGCTGTGTGTGGCTGTTCCCCTGCTGATGCTCTTCGGCATTATCTGCCTGCTCTATCCCCGTGATTTTACGCTCAGCGTTGCTGCGCTGGCTGTTGCTATGGCAGATCTGTGGCTTTTCCGCCGCAGCTATATGAGTCACCCCACGGTCCTCACTGTGCTGACTGTCTGTGCTATTGCTGCAGTAATTGCAGCCCTTGTGCTGGTCGTGCTGGTGAAGAAGAACGGAGGCATTTGGCTCTGCAAGAAAAACAAGGTCCGCATCTTTGCCAAGAACTGCAATTATGGCATTATGTTTGCGGCTATGGCAGTTTCCGTAGCAGCTATGGCTGCAGCACTTGCTGCTTTCTCTGCTGCGTTTTATGCCATGTGGGCTTTGGGCGTGGTTCTTTTCGCTCTGGCTGTTTACTACACGGTTAAGCAGGTTTAAGTTGATAACAGGTCGGCAGAAGCCGACCTGTTTTTTTATTGCTGATCGGAGGGTGAAAAGCACTTGTAGTACAAAGTGCAAGGATGTGCAAAAACGAAAAACCACTTGCCAAATCTAACAAAAGGTCTATAATTAATATGTCTGTATGGGGAGGTGTCGCTATATGAGCGCGCTTCTGCTGCAGTAAATTTCTCGATACTCTTCTCGCTGCGGCTTTGTTGCGGTGAGATCATGAGAAGTTCTGGAAAAGAGCTTCCTTAACTAACGGTTGTTCTATCGAATTCAAGGAGGATAAATATAATGGCTTATAACATTCCCATGCCCAAGTTCGGCCTTTCTATGGAAGAAGGTACTATTGCCAGCTGGCTGGTAAAGGAAGGCGACACTGTTGTTAAGGGTCAGGCTATTGCTGAAGTAAACTCTGAAAAGCTTACCAACAACGCTGAAAGTGAATACGACGGCGTTATTCTGAAGATTCTGGTTCAGGAAGATGAAACCGCAGAATGCGGCACTCCCATTGCCATCATCGGCCAGCCCGGTGAAGCAGTTGATGCTCCTGCTGCAGCTCCCGCTGCCGCTCCTGAAGCAGCTGCTCCTGCTGCTGCAGCTCCCGCTGCTGCTCCCGCAGGCGTGAATGTGGTACCCATGCCCAAGTTCGGTCTTTCCATGGAAGAAGGCACCATCGCTACTTGGCTGGTAAAGGAAGGCGACACCGTTGTTAAGGGTCAGGCCCTTGCCGAAGTCAACTCCGAAAAGCTCACCAACAACGCTGAAAGCGATTTCGACGGCGTTGTTCTGAAGATCCTGCTGCAGGAAGATGAAACTGCAGAATGTGGCACCCCCATCGCTCTCATCGGCCCTGCCGGCACTGATGTAGGCGCATTTGACGGCTCCGCTGCTCCCGCTGCAGCTCCCGAAGCTGCTGCACCCGCAGCTGCTGCTCCTGCTGCCGCTCCCGCAGGCACCAACATGATCCCCATGCCCAAGTTCGGTCTTTCCATGGAAGAAGGCACCATCGCTGCTTGGCTGGTAAAGGAAGGCGACACTGTCGTTAAGGGTCAGGCTGTTGCTGAAGTTAACTCCGAAAAGCTCACCAACAACGCCGAAAGCGATTTCGACGGTGTTATCCTGAAGATCCTGCTGCAGGAAGATGAAACTGCAGAATGCGGCACTCCCATTGCTATCGTTGGCCCCGCAGGTACTGACGTTAGCGGTGTGGGCGCAGCATCCGCTCCCGCTGCTGCTCCCGCAGCATCCGCTCCTGCTGCAGCTCCCGCTGCTGCTCCTGTTGCAGCTGCTCCTGCAGGCAATGTTAAGATCACTCCTCGTGCTAAGAAGTACGCTGAAGAAAAGGGCCTGGCTTATGCTCACATCGTTGGCACCGGTATCGGCGGCGCCATCACTATCGACGACGTGAAGAAGAGCGGCGTTCCCGCTTCCGCAGCTCCCGCAGCTGCAGCTGCTCCTGCAGGCAATGTTAAGATCACTCCTCGCGCTAAGAAGTATGCAGACGAAAAGGGTCTGGCTTATGGTCATATCGTTGGCACCGGCATCGGCGGCGCCATCACCATTGATGACGTGAAGAAGTTCGGCAAGCCCGCTGCTGCTGCTCCCGCACCCGCAGCTGCACCTGCTCCTGCTGCAGCTCCCGCTCCCGCTGCTGCAAAGGCTGCTCCCGTTTACGCTCCCGTAGGCGAAGGCGATGTCGTTCGCAAGATGACTCCCATGGAACAGGCAGTTTGCAAGGGTATGTACAACAGCCTCCAGGGCACTGCTCAGACCACTCTGGGTACCGAAGTCAACGTGGAAAACCTCACCAAGGTTTACAAGTCCCTCAAGGGCAAGTTCGTTGCAGCCGGCGTGAAGCTGAGCTACACCGCTCTTATGGTCAAGGCTGTTGCTATGGCTATCGAAAACCACGAAGTTATCCGCACTCAGTATGTGGATGAAAAGCACGTTAAGATCGGCAGCAAGATCGACATCGGTATTGCAGTTGACGTTCCCGGCGGTCTGGTTGTTCCCGTAATCCGTGATGCTAACCTGAAGGATCTGCGCACCATCTGCATGGATCTGGCTGACATTTCTGAACGCGCTAAGGCAGGCAAGCTCACCGGCAACGACATGGGCGGCGCTTGCACCACCATCACCAACCTGGGTATGTTCGATATCACCTACTTCACTCCCGTTCTCAATACCCCCGAAACCACCATCCTGGGCCTCGGTGCTATCATCGAAAAGCCTGTGATCCGTGACGGCGGTATCTTCATTGAACACGTGATGAACATGAGCATCACCCATGACCACCGCGTAGCTAACGGCGCCCCCTGCGCTCGCTTCCTCCAGGAAGTTAACAAGAACCTGCAGGATTTCAAGTGGTGCTAAAATGAAACTAAAAAAAGAAGAGTCCAAATGGACTCTTCTTTTTTTATGTTTGCAGAGGCTGCAAGCCTTGGAAATACAGCATTTTCTTGCAAAAGCAGTCGAGTTGTTGTATATTAAAGGTGAAAATACAGCTGCGCTTCACGAAGCGGCCAGCAGATAAAAGGAGGAAAAAACAATGAATAATGTAATCGTAACTTATGAAACTTTTCACGGCAGCGCAAAAAAAGTTGCGCAGGTCATTTCTGAAAGATTGAACTGCAAATGCATTAATGTTGATACCCCCTTTGAAGCAGAAGATCTCAGAGAATTGGATACTGTGATTCTGGTATTTAACTTCAGAGGTCCTTACACTGCTCAGTTGACAAAATTGTATCTCAGCCGTGTGAAGGATCAGCTGAAGAGTAAAAACATGATCCTTGTGGGTGAAGGTCTGTTCTCTGAAAAGGAATTTCCCGTTGTGGCAGGTGAGATCTTTGAAAGCACGCCTTCCAAAACCTTTAACAAATTCTTTGTAAACGGTCAGCTGCGAGTGGCTACACTTTTCCCCGAAGAAAAAGCGCTGCTGGCTAAGTTCAGTGAGCTGACGGGCATGGAGATCAAAGATATGGGCGAGCTGGATCTTGCCAAGGCTAAAGAAGTGGCAAAAGAAATCGAAAAGCTGCTGGATTCTGAAGAGTTCAAAGCAGTGGCTGCTGCAGAAACGGCAGCTGCGGCAGAAGGCCAGACCAAGTGGGTTTGCCCCCTTTGCGGATATGTTCACTATGGGGAAAATCCCCCTGAAAAATGCCCTCTTTGCAGTGTGCCGGGCAGCACTTTTATTAAGCAGGAATAAGAAAAAGCCTCGGAAGCTAAGCTTCCGAGGCTTTTATTTTTAGCGGCTTATTTTTTGATGAGTTCTCCGTTCTGTGCAACAACTTTACCGTCTTTGATAACAAAGCATCTGGGGTGCTGGGAAATAATGGCCTGTGCGGCGGAATGTTCGCGGAAAATGGTGAGGTCTGCGAGGCAGCCTTCTGCAAGACCGTAATCTTTCAGAAGACAGTTTCTGGCGGCATTGTAAGTGCCCATGCGGAAAACCGTTTCCAGCTGACTGGTGGTGCCGTACTGGATGCACTGGGCTGTGAAAAGGGCTTCTTCCAGCATATCGCCGTTACCGAAGGGGCGGAAATGGTCGCGGATGTTATCAGAAGCATAGGCGATGTTCACGCCAGCTTCCAAAAATTCGTGGATGCGGGTGATGCCGCGGCGAATGGGCTGCTTATCGTTGCGGCCACTGAGGTACATGTTGCAGGAGGGAAGGGTGATGATGTTGGCATCTGCCTTCTTGGCAAGAGCAATAAGGCGGGTTGCTTCTTCGTCGCCGACAGCGGCAAGGGAAGTTACGTGGCCGCAAGTGAGACGCTGTCCTAACCCCATTTCAATAGACTTATTCAGCACATATTCAAAGCAGCGGGTATCGGGACCATCGAACTCATTGATGTGAAGGTCCAGAGGCAGATTATATTCTGCGGCCAGTGCAAACATGGGGTCTGCTTCTTCGGCATAGCTGTCGCTTCCATACAGGCCGGGATAGCCTGCGATGAAATCGATGAGGCCTGCCTTGGCAGCTTCCCGCCACTCTTTGTCGCAGGAGGGATCATAAGGAGTAATGTTGATCACATCGATGATACCTTTGTATTCGTCTTTCAACTCATTCATGGCGCGAAGACCTTCCATGCCCCAGGCATCATCCAGACGGACATGGGTTTTTACGGCGCAGGAGCCGTTGGCGGCTTCCCAATCGAGAATCACTCGGGTGCGTGCCTTGATATTTTCACAAGCTTCTTCTTTGGGAACGGAAGCCTGGAACTGAGCGGCCTGTTCAACAGCGGCAGCCAGACCGGGAGCATCCAGATCAATGGCGCTGAGAGCCTTATCCAGATGGGTATGAGAATCCACAAAAGAGGGGGCAACCAGCTTGCCTGTTGCGTCGATCACAGCGTCGGCAGTAGCGGGGAGATTTTTGCCGATGGCAGCAATTTTGCCGGCAGAAACAGCTACATCCAGCTGGCTTCCCACATCAAAAAGATTACCGTTTTTAATGAGGATATCATAATGATTCATAGCATTTTCCTCGTTTTTTTTAAAATTGGACACATTACGAAAGTTAATTCAGTTTAACAGCTTGACTGCAAAAAGTCAACAAAGGCCAGGGAGCGCGCTTGTACCTTCGGTTGAAAAGCGATACCGGGTATGGTAACATGTTAAAGAAGATCACGCTTGGGAAGGGAGGATAGCATATGCAGAAAGATCTGACCGTTGGCACGCCGTGGAAGCTGTTGCTTGCGTTCACACTTCCTGTCATGCTGGGTAACACGCTGCAGCATCTTTATAACACGGTGGATACCATCATCGTGGGTAATGTGCTGGGGGAAACGGCCCTTTCGGCGGTAGGTACCTGTCTGAGTCTCACCATGCTATTCACCTTCGTGGCCATGGGCTTTTCCGTGGGCGCGGGCGTGCTGGTTGCCCAGTATTTCGGCGCACGCCAGGAAGCGGAAATGCGCCGCAGCGCTTCCACAGCCATTTTGTTGCTGCTTGCCATGGGTGTGGCGGCAACGGCGCTAGGGTATTTTGCATCCCCATACATTCTTGAGCATGTCATCAAGGCGCCGCCGGAGTTTCTCTCCATGGCGGTGGAATATTTCCGGATCTATTCGCTGGGTCTTCTCTTCCAGTTTGGTTATAACATCGTTTCCTATGTGCTGCGCAGCGTAGGGGACAGCCGTGCCACACTGCTGTTTCTCCTGATTTCCTCTGCCATCAACATCGCGTTGGATTTGATTCTGGTGCCCCAAATGGGCGTGGCAGGTGCTGCCTGGGCTACGGATATTGCGCAGATGGTTTCCTGTGTGGTGGCGTTTATCTACATGCACTGCCGCTATCCTGTGTTCCGTTTCGGCCTGAAGGAATGGTGCTTTGATGGCGCTTATGCCTGGCGCACGCTGAAAGTGGGCGCGCCTATGGCCATCCAGCAGGTCATCGTTTCCTGCGGATTCATGCTGCTGCAGCGCCTTGTTAACAGTTACGATTATATGCCGGCAGCCTTCACGGTGCAGGGGCGTCTGGAAAACTATATTTTGGTGCCTGTTATTGCCATGCAGCAGGCAGAGGCCACCTTTGCCGCCCAGAATATGGGGGCGGGCAAAACCCAGCGTGTGACGCAGGGGCTGCGCCACGGCATTGTGCTGTGCCTTTGTATGTCGGCCATCCTCTCCACCCTTGCCTATATTTTCGCGCCTGACCTTGCGGTGCTTTTCGGCGTGGAGCATACGCAATCCATTTCCTACTGTGTGGAGCATCTGCGCATTGCCTGCTTTGCAGTTTTGATCTTCGATGTGTATTTTCCTGCCAGCGGCATGATGCAGGGGGTAGGGGAAGGTACATGGTCTATGGTGGCAGCTTTGATCGCGCTGACGGTGCGTGTGAGCTTTGCCTATCTCTTTTCCACCACGGTCCTTTCTTACTATGCCATCTTTTATGCTCAGCCTGTCAGCTGGATTCTGGGTGGCACATTCTGCTATTGCGGGGTGTTTTTCCGCAAGTGGCGCAACAAAAGCCTTATTGAAAAGGCAGCATAAAATTGCAGAAAACCCCGTGCTTTCAGCACGGGGTTTATTTTTGCACAATAGGAAAGAAGAAAGAAAAATGACACTTTTTTGTAAAAAATAAGTTTACATAATGGCTGTGGAAAAGTCTGTGGATAATGTGCAAAACCTTGTAAAATCAATATTTTCAGAGGTTGCGCACATGTTATTTTTTAAGTTAACCCATAACTTTTTGTCACCTTAGCGAAAATCGGCGTCAATACTTGCCATTGTGGTTGAAATGGGATAGAATATACCATATATGCCCTTTAGTAGAACAAATCAGGAGGCCACCATGGCAAAAAGCGTAAAAAAAGACTACGGTAATGAGAGTATTTCTTCCCTGAAAGGGGCCGATCGCGTCCGCAAACGTCCGGGCGTTATTTTCGGTTCCGATGGGCTGGAAGGCTGTCAGCACGCTGTTTTTGAGATTCTTAGTAACTCCATCGACGAAGCCCGCGAGGGTCACGGTAGTTTGATCACTGTCACCCGCTATGAGGACGGTTCCATCGAAGTGGCCGACAGTGGCCGCGGCTGCCCTGTGGAGTGGAATGAAAAAGAAGGTCGCTATAACTGGGAACTGGTCTTCTGCGAACTTTATGCCGGCGGTAAGTACAATAATCTTTCCGGCGACAATTATGAATATTCCCTGGGGCTCAACGGTCTTGGCTCCTGTGCTACCCAGTATGCTTCCCGCTATATGGATGTTACGGTTTACCGTGACGGCATGGAATACCATCTGCACTTTGAGCGGGGTGAAAATATCGGTGGCCTTGAAAAGAAGGAACTGACCCAGAACAAGAAGCGCACCGGCACCACCATCCGCTGGCTGCCCGATCTGGATGTTTTTACCGATATCCGCATTCCCGAAGCTTTCTTTGCAGATGTGCTCAAGCGTCAGGCAGTGGTCAACGCGGGTGTTACTTTCCGCTTCCGCTGGCAGGAAGATGGCAAATTCCGAGAAGAAGATTTTGTGTATGAAAACGGTATCCGTGACTACGTTCGCGAACTGGCGGGGGAAACTTCTCTTACGCCTCCCGTGTTCTTTGAAACCGAGCGCCGTGGCCGCGACCGCGAAGATAAGCCCGAATATAAGGTGAAGCTTAGCGTGGCTCTTTCCTTTTCCAACAAGGTGAATGTGGTGGAGCATTACCACAACTCCAGCTGGTTGGAACACGGCGGCAGCCCCGAAAAGGCTACCCGCAGCGCTTTTGTCTCCGCCATTGATGCATATCTCCGTCAGCAGAACAAATACCAGAAGAGCGAGAGTAAGATCACCTTTGCCGATGTGCAGGATTGCCTCGTGCTGGTTTCCAACAACTTCTCCACTCAGACTTCTTACGAAAACCAGACCAAGAAGGCCATCACCAACAAATTCGTGCAGGAGGCTATGACGGACTTCCTCAAGAGTTCTCTGGAGGTCTATTTCATCGAAAACCGCCTGGATGCCGAGCGCATTGCCGAGCAGGTGCTGGTGAATAAGCGCAGCCGTGAAAGTGCGGAAAAAGCCCGTTTGAACCTGAAGAAGAGCCTGACGGAAAAGATCGACATCGGTAACCGCGTAAAAAAATTCGTGGACTGCCGCACTAAGGATATTTCCCGCCGCGAGCTCTACATCGTGGAAGGTGACTCCGCACTGGGCGCCTGCAAGCAGTCCCGCGATGCGGATTTCCAGGGTCTGATGCCCGTCCGCGGTAAGATCCTCAATTGTCTGAAGGTGGATTATGCCCGCATTTTCCAGAGCGAAGTCATTACCGACCTGATCAAGGTCCTTGGCTGCGGTGTGGAAGTGAAGCATAAGAGCGTGAAGGACCTCAACCAGTTTGATATCAATAACCTTCGCTGGAGCAAAATCGTGCTCTGCTCCGACGCGGATGTGGACGGTTTCCAGATCCGCACGCTGATCCTCACCATGATTTATCGCCTTTGCCCCACGCTGATCCGCGAGGGCTACGTTTACATTGCCGAAACGCCCCTCTTTGAGATTACCTACAAGGAAAAGAATCAGGAAAAGACCTGGTTTGCTTACACCGAACGCGAAAAGGCAGAGATCTGCCGTGAGCTGGAAGGAAAGAAATACACGGTGCAGCGCTCCAAGGGTCTTGGTGAAAACGAACCTGAAATGATGTGGATGACCACCATGAATCCCGAAACGAGACGCCTGATCAAGGTCATGCCCGAAGATGCTGAGCGCACGGCGGAAGTTTTTGAATTGCTGCTGGGTGACAACCTGCAGGGCAGAAAAGACTATATCGCCAACGAAGGCTATCGTTTCCTGGATCTTGCAGATATTTCCTAAAGAAAAACGAAGGACAAGGACCGTTCCAATATGGCAAAAAAGAAAGTAACTGACGAAAATAAGCCGAAAGTAAATAATCCCAACGTCATGGGGCTGCGCGGCGAAGTGGTTGAACAGCCTATTTGCGAGACCCTTGAAACCAACTATATGCCCTACGCCATGAGCGTCATCGTTTCCCGCGCCATCCCCGAGATCGACGGTTTCAAGCCCAGCCACAGAAAGCTGCTTTATACCATGTATAAAATGGGCCTTCTTACCGGCGCGCGTACCAAGTCTGCCAATATCGTGGGCCAGACCATGCGATTGAACCCCCACGGTGACGCTGCCATTTATGAAACCATGGTGCGACTTTCCAAGGGTTACGGTGCGCTGCTGCACCCCTTTGTAGACTCCAAGGGTAACTTCGGTAAGGTCTATTCCCGCGACATGGCTTACGCGGCCTCCCGTTATACCGAGGCAAAGCTCTCTGGTATCGCAGCTGAGCTTTTCCGCGATCTGGACTATGATGCCGTTGACTTTGCGGATAACTACGATAACACCATGAAGGAGCCTACCCTCCTTCCCACTACTTACCCCAATGTGCTGGTTTCTGCCAATCAGGGTATCGCTGTCGGTATGGCATCCCAGACCTGCGGCTTTAATCTGGGGGAAGTGTGCGACACCACCATTGCTTATCTGAAAAACCCTGAGCACGATATTGCAACCACGCTGCTGGCACCCGATTTTCCCACCGGCGGTGAGCTGATCTGCGATCCCCAGGCGCTGGGCGAAATTTATCGCACAGGCCGCGGCAGCGTGAAGGTCCGCGCCAAGTACCGCTATATCAAGTCGGAAAATCTCATTGAGATTTATGAGCTTCCTTATTCCACCTCCGTGGAAGTAGTAATGGACAAGGTGGCTGAGCTGGTAAAAGCGGGCAAGATCAAAGAAATCAGCTATATGCGCGACGAGATCGACCTTTCGGGTCTAAAGCTGACCATTGACTTGAAGCGCGGCGTAGACCCTGACAAGCTCATGGCAAAACTCTATAAGATGACGCCTCTGCAGGACACCTTCAGCTGCAACTTCAATATCCTCATTGCGGGTATGCCCAAGGTGATGGGTGTGAAGGAGCTTTTGGAAGAGTGGTGCGCATGGAGAAGCGAATCTGTGCGTCGCAGAGTGTATTTCACCCTCGGCAAGAAGAAAGAAAAGCTGCACCTTCTCAAGGGCCTTAAGCGCATCTTGCTGGATATCGACAAGGCCATTAAGATCATCCGCGAGACGGAAGAGGATGCTGAAGTTATCCCCAATCTGATGATCGGCTTTGGCATCGACGAGGTGCAGGCTGAGTATGTGGCAGAGATCAAGCTGCGCAATATCAACAAGGAATATATCCTCAAGCGCATTGCCGAAACCGATGCCCTGCGGGACGAGATCGACGATCTGGAAGATGTGCTCTCTAAGCCTCAGCGCATTAAGAAGATCATCATCGGCGAACTGGAAAATGTGAAGAAAAAGTATGCCGAACCCCGCCGCACCGAGATTATTTACGGCCACGAAGTGGAAGACTACGAAGAAGAAAGCAGCGTGGAAGAATATCCCGTGCATCTCTTCGTCACCCGCGAAGGCTATCTTAAGAAGATCACACCTCAGTCTCTGCGTATGAGCGGTGAGCAGAAGGTAAAAGAAGGGGACGCTGTGAAGTGGACCTTTGAGACTACCAGTGCTGCCGAAATTATGGTCTTTACCGATAAGGCGCAGGTCTATAAGGCCCGCCTCAGCGAGTTTGAAGACTCCAAGGCCTCCGTTTTGGGCGATTATCTGCCTGCCAAACTGGGTATGGAAGAGAATGAAAGCGTGATTTATTTCATGCTGCCCGGAAACTATGCCGGCTGGCTGCTCTTCGCTTTTGAAAACGGCAAGGTGGCGAAGATCGAACTGAGTGCCTACAAGACGATTTCCAACCGCCGCCGCCTTACCGGTGCTTATTGCGATAAGAGTCCTCTGCGCACCATTCTTCCCATTGAAGAAGACCGTGAAGTGGCTCTTTATTCTACTGAGCCTCGCGTGCTCATTGTCAATACTGCTCTTATCGGTGCCAAATCCACCCGTGCAAGTCAGGGTGTTTCCGTGCTGACAACAAAGAAAAAGCACACTTTGGATCGCCTTTGTCTTACGGAAGAAACCGGCATTGCAAACTGTGCCCGTTATCGCGGCCGCACCATTCCTGCTACCGGTGCGCTTTTGAAAGAAGAGGACAGCGACGACAAGCAGCTGAGTCTTATTTGATGTTATCCCTGAAAGGAAGCCTATGAAAAAAAGTTTTCCTGTGCGTAAAATTTTGGAAAGTTATCTTTGGGTGACGCTGGCCTGTTTGTTGTATGCCCTTAGTTTTAACTGGTTTTTCGTTCCCAATGACCTGGCTTTTGGCGGTTTTACCGGTATCGGCCAGATCATCCATGCCTATGTGCCTTTTGTGTCTGTGGGTTCTGTGCTGATTGCGCTTAATGCGCCGCTGTTTTTCATCGGCATGCGCCGCTTCGGTGTGGGTATGCTGCTATCCTCTCTTTTTGCCATGGCCTTCAGCTCGGTGGTAATTGACGTGATGGGGGCATTGGTGCAGTTCAAACCTATGGACCCGCTGCTGGCATGTCTCTATGGCGGTGTGCTGCTGGGGGCTTCTGTTGGAATTATGATGCAGGCAGGTGCAACCACCGGTGGCACAGAGCTTTTGGCAAGACTTTTGAAGCGCCGCTTTGGCAGCCTTTCCATGGGGCGCCTGTGCATGATCATCGACTTTGTGGTTATTGCGCTGCATGCCCTTGCCTTTGGCCATCTGGAAAATGCGCTTTACGGTGTGCTGGCTATTTTTGTTTCCGCACAGGCTATGGACTGGATAATTTACGGCGGGAAAGCGGCAAAAGCTGTATATATCATGAGCGATAAGCATGATGAGATTGCAGCAAAACTGCTGGAAATGGATTTTGGCCTGACACGGCTGCAAAGCGTCAGCGGGTTTCGGGGCAAAGATACTCAGGTGGTCTTTACCGTTTGCCGCCGCGCGGAGATCGTGCCTATTAAGCAGGCTGTGATGGAAACTGATGAAAAAGCCTTCTTCGTGGTTTGCGATGCTTACGAAGTGTTGGGTGAAGGATTTGGCGAATATTCGCCGGACGGATTGTAAGGAGGTAACGATGGATTTCACAAAGGTAAAAACGGCTCTTGAAAAGAGGGGTTTTGCTGTGTCGGTATTTGCAAATGCAAAAGAAGCAGCCGAATATCTTAACCGCGAAATCGATGACTGCACCGTAGGTCTCGGCGGCTCCGTTACGCTGAAAGAAATGGGCCTTGGTGAAAGCCTTGCTGCCCACAATGAGATTTTCTGGCACTGGGCCATTCCCGAAGGCAAGACCAAGGCGGATGTGCTGGCGGCAGCACAGAGCGCAGATATGTACCTCCTCTCCGTAAACGGCCTTGCCGAAACGGGTGAGATCGTGAATATCGATGGTACGGGCAACCGTATTTCCGCTGCGCTGTACGGCCATAAGAAGGTTTGGTTCGTGGTGGGCAAGAACAAAGTTGCTCCTACATATGAAGAGGCGCTGGACCGCGCCCGCAATATTGCAGGCCCTAAAAACTGTGTGCGCCTGGGGCTGAAAACCCCTTGCGCAGCGAAGGGTGATAAGTGCTACGATTGCAGTTCTCCCGACCGCATCTGCTGCGGGCTCAGCGTTTTATGGACCAAGATGCTTTGCTGCGATATGGAAGTGGTCCTCGTGGATGAGGATCTTGGCTATTAAAAATAAAAACATGGAAAAGCAAAAATTTCTCTTGACAAAGAGAAGAAGCTTTGCTATAGTATTCCATGTTCCGCGGGCGTAGCTCATCCGGTAGAGCGCCACCTTGCCAAGGTGGAGGTAGCGAGTTCGAGCCTCGTCGCCCGCTCCAAAACCCTGAATGCAAATGCGTTTGGGGTTTCTTTTTTGCCTGAAAAAACCGCCGTTTG
>JAZQUM010000122.1:0-2608 GCA_045631305.1 Oscillospiraceae bacterium
CCGACTTGTTGGGAAATGTGAATGCGGATAAAAGCCTTGAACACATGCGTGCTTTCGGTAAAGCGGGCATCGTGATGAACGGACAGATCGTAGTTTGTCCCGGTTGGAATGATGGCGATCAGCTGCGCCGATCCATTGAAGATTTGATGGAGATCGGTTTTGAAAGTTGTTCCGTGGTGCCTGTTGGCCTTACCAAATACCGTGAAAAACTGGCAAAAATCCAGCCTGTAACGGCGGAAAAAGCTGCTGAGATCATCGATATCGTGGATGAATATGGGGCTATCTGCCTTGAAAAATACGGCACACGCCGCTTCTTCTGCGGTGATGAACTTTATATCAAAGCGGGAAGAGAGCTTCCTGAGGAATCCTATTACGAGGAATATCAGCAGTTGGAAAACGGTGTTGGCATGCTGCGTTCGCTGATCAACGAGTTCAACTATGCGCTGGAAGATGTGGATGCTGATGCAGCGCCCCGACCTGTTACTATTGCTACCGGCAAGGCTGCAGAACCGTATCTTAAAGAACTTTTTGCTTCTGCCAAGAGCAAGTGCCCCGCGCTTTCGGGCGAAGTGGTTGGCATTTGGAACGATTTCTTTGGTCACACAATTGATGTTGCAGGCCTCGTAACCGGGCAGGATCTCATCGCACAGCTGAAAAGGTGCGATTTGGGTGAGCGTGTTTTGATCCCCGCCAATATGCTGCGTCACGGCGGCGACGTCTTTTTGGACGATGTTACCGTCAGTGATGTGGAGCGTGAACTGAATCGGCCTGTTATGGTGGTGGAAGTTGACGGTTACAGCATGGTGGATGCGATTTTTGAGTTTTAATAGAAGGGAGCGGCAAAAGAATGAAACCTGTTGTTGCTATCGTGGGCAGACCTAATGTAGGTAAGTCCATGCTGTTTAATAAGCTGATCGGTCAGCGTCTTTCCATCGTGGAAGATACCCCCGGTGTTACCCGCGACCGTATTTACGGCGAGTGCGAGTGGAACGGAAGAAAGTTTACCCTGGTGGATACCGGCGGTATCGAACCCCGCACCGACAATATGATTTTGAGCTTTATGCGTGAGCAGGCACAGATCGCCATTGAAAACGCAGATGTTATCGTATTCCTGACGGATATCAAGACCGGTTTGACCGCATCCGACCAGGAAGTGGCCAACATGCTGCTGCGTTCCCGCAAGCCCATTATTCTTGCGGTGAACAAGATGGACTCCACCGGTGCCATCAATCCTGACTTCTATGAATTCTATAACCTGGGTATGGGCGATCCTATTGCTGTTTCTGCCGTTCACGGTCACGGTACCGGCGATTTGCTGGATGAGTGCGTGAAGTATTTCCCTCCCGAAGATGAGGAAGAAGAGGAAGAAGACGTGATTCAGGTTGCTATCATTGGTAAGCCCAATGTAGGCAAGTCTTCTCTCACCAATAAGATTCTTGGCTATCAGCGCGTCATCGTCAGCAATGTGGCAGGTACCACCCGCGACGCCATCGACTCTTATTTTGAAAATGAAAAGGGCAAGTATAACTTCATCGATACTGCAGGCATGCGTAAAAAGTCCAAGGTGGACGATCAGATCGAAAAGTATTCTGTGCTGCGCGCTACCATGGCCATTGATCGCTGCGACGTGTGCCTCATTATGATCGATGCTACCGAAGGTGTTACCGAGCAGGATACCAAGGTGGCAGGTCTTGCTCACGAAGCAGGCAAAGCCTGCATCATCGTAGTTAACAAGTGGGACCTTGTGGAAAAGGACGGCAAGACCATGGACCGCATGCGCGAAGACATTCGCCGCGACCTTGCTTACATGACCTATGCACCTATCGTCTTCATTTCCGCTATGACCGGTCAGCGAGTGGACAGACTCTTTGACCTTATTAACTATGTCAACGAGCAGGCTTCTACCCGTATCACCACCGGCATGCTCAATAACGTGCTGATGGATGCACAGACCCGTGTGCAGCCTCCCACGGATAAGGGCCGCCGCCTGAAGATCTACTATATGACGCAGGTTGGCGTTCGTCCTCCTCATTTCGTGATTTTCTGCAACGAAAAGAAGCTGTTCCACTTCTCCTATCAGCGCTATTTGGAAAATTGCATCCGCAATACCTTCGGTCTTGAAGGTACGCCTGTGATCATTTCCATTCGCCAGAAGGGTGAGGAAGAATAATAATAAAGTCCTGACGGATTCCGTCAGGACTTTTCTTTTTGTATTTTTCCCAAAAACAAAATAAAAGCCTCACTTTCATGAGGCTTTCACTTGTCCAATATTAGATTGCACGGGTAACCTTGCCGGAGCGCAGGCAGCGGGTACAAACATGAACATGGCGAGGAGTACCATTAATGATTGCTTTAACGCGCTTTACGTTGGGCTTCACGGGACGATTGGAACGTCTGTGGGAATGGGAAACCTTGATACCGAAGGTCATGCCCTTATCGCAAAACTCACACTTAGCCATCCTTTGCACCTCCTTGCTGTGACTAAACTATGGCCTGCTTACGCGCAGGCACAACTGGTATAATAGCAGATGTTTCTGCAAAATGCAAGAGGAAATTTTGCTTTTTTTGAATTTTTTTTATTTATTTTTAAAGAAGAGGAAAGGGGTGG
>JAZQUM010000123.1:0-12370 GCA_045631305.1 Oscillospiraceae bacterium
TCAAGGGCCCCGACTTCCCCACCCGCGGCATCATCATGGGCCGCAGCGGCATCCGCGCAGCTTATGCCACCGGCCGCGGCAAGATCTGCGTCCGTGCCCGGGCTGAATTTGAAGAATTCGGCAACGACCGCACCCGCATCATTGTTACCGAACTTCCCTATCAGGTCAATAAGCGCATGCTCATCGCTGCTATTGCCGAGCAGGTGAAGGAAAAGAGACTGGAAGGCATCAGCGACCTGCGCGACGAGACCGACCGCAACGGTATGCGTATCGTCATCGAACTTAAGCGCGATGCCAATCCTCAGGTGGTGCTGAACCGCCTCTTTGCCCAGACCCAGATGCAGACCACCTTCGGTGTGAATATGCTGGCGCTGGTGAATAACCAGACGCAGCCCCGCATCCTTTCTCTGCGCCATGTTATCGATGAATATCTCACTTTCCAGCAGGAAGTTATCGTGCGCCGTACCCAGTATGATCTGAAGAAGGCGGAAGAACGCGCTCATATCCTGCAAGGTCTCCTGATCGCGCAGGATAATATCGATGCTGTCATCAAGACTATCCGCGAAAGCTATGACGATGCCAAGCAGAACCTGATGGACCGCTTCGGTCTCGACGAGATCCAGGCACAGGTGGTGCTGGATATGCGTCTGAAGGCTTTGCAGGGTCTGGAACGGGAAAAGCTGCAGAAGGAATTCGAAGAAATCGCCAAGAAGATCGAGTATTACAAGGATCTGCTTGCCAGCGATGAAAAGATCCGCGGTGTGTTGAAGGATGAGCTTCTTGAGATCCGCGATAAGTTCGGTGACGAGCGCCGCACCGAAATTCAGGACGTGGAAGACGAACTGGATATCGAAGATCTTATCGAAGAAGAACAGTGCGTTTATACCATGAGCCACGCAGGTTACATCAAGCGTCTGCCTGCTTCCACCTACCGCGCCCAGAAGCGCGGCGGTAAGGGCATCACCGCTATGAGCACCCGCGAAGAGGACTACGTGGAAAGCGTATTCACCGGCTCCACCCACGATTATATTCTCTTCTTCACCAACATCGGTAAGGTACACCGCAAGAAGGGCTATCAGATCCCCGAAGCGGGCCGCACCGCAAAGGGCACCAACATCGTAAACATTCTGCCTTTGGACGGTGGCGAAAAGGTTACCGCCTGCGTCATGGTCCACGAATTTGACGATGAAAGCTATCTGGTATTCTTCACCCGTAACGGTACTGTGAAGCGTCTCCTTCTCAAGGAACTCCACACGGCACGTAAGGGAGGCATCCGCGCTTTGTCTTTGGACGAAGGGGATGAACTCATTGACGTTCGTCATACCAACGGTGATGAAAACGTGATCATTGCCACCCACAACGGTGTTGCTATCTGCTTCAACGAGCAGGATATCCGTCCCATGGGCCGCGATGCTGTGGGTGTTCGCGGTATCAAGCTGAAAGAGGGCGACTATGTGGTTGGCTCCGGCCGCGCCGTTCCCGGAAGCTCCCTCCTTTCCATCACCGAAAACGGCTACGGTAAGCGCACGCTGGTGGAAGAATACTTCCGCGGCGAAAGCGGCGATCCCCAGAAGCGCGGCGGCAGCGGTATGAAGGCATACCAGTGCACCGACAAGACGGGCAAGATCGCAGGTGTCCGCGTGGTGGATGAAAATGAGGATATCCTCATGATCACCGATGACGGCACCATCATCCGCACCGCCGTCAGCGACATCAATGTCTATAGCCGCGTGACCCAGGGTGTTCGCGTGATGCGTCTGGATGAAGGTGTTCATATTATTTCCATCGCCAGCGCCGATAAGGAAGAGGACGAAAAAACCGCTGAAGAATAACTTAGCGTAAAAGGGCGGGTGTTTCCCGCCCTTTTTTCTGCAAATTTGAAATATAAGAGGATCAGAATATGGTGGGTTTAGGAACCATTTTGAATGCACTGGGCGTGCTCATTGGCGGCGCGCTGGGTCTTTTGTTCCGCAGAGGAATGAAAGAGCGGGTGCAGAATATTTTGATGAGCGCCTGTGGCGTCTGCGTTCTTTTTATCGGCGCAGGCGGTGTCATTCAGGAAATGATGGTTATCGATGGCTCTTCCATTGTAACGCAAGGCACTATGATGTTCATCGCCTCCATGGCTTTGGGCGGCCTTGTAGGGGAATGGGTGGATCTGGAAACGAAGACTGAACGCTTCGGCGCGTGGCTTCGCAAAAAGACCCACAGCGAAGGGGATACCACCTTTATTGATGGCTTCGTCACCACGTCTCTTACCATCTGCGTGGGTGCCATGGCGGTGGTTGGCTCCATTACCGACGGTCTTACAGGGGATTATTCCATCCTTTTCACCAAGGGCATTCTGGATATGATCATCGTGATGGTGACCACTGCGTCTTTGGGAAAAGGCTGCATTTTCTCTGTGATCCCCATTGTTGCCATTCAGGGCAGCATCACCGCGGCAGCAAAGCTTGTGGAGCCCCTTATGACGGATGCCGCCCTTTCCAATATGTCTTTCGTTGGCTCAGCGCTTATTTTCTGCGTGGGTATCAACCTGCTTTTCGGCAAGAAAGTGCGGGTGGCAAATCTCCTGCCCAGCTTGGTTTTTGCTGTGGCCTGGGCCTTTTTACCCCTCTAAAGGAGGAAATTTATGAAAATCGTCACCATTTATACCGATGGCGCCTGCAGCGGCAATCCCGGCCCCGGTGGCTGGGGCGCTATTTTGCGCTATAACGGTTTTGAAAAGGAGCTTTCCGGCGGTGCAGAGGAAACCACCAATAACCGCATGGAACTCACAGGTGTCATCGCGGCCCTTTCTGCGCTGAAAGAAGCCTGCGTAGTGGAGCTTTATTCCGACTCCAAGTATGTCATTGACGCGCTGGAAAAAGGCTGGGTCTATGGCTGGAAGAAAAAGGGCTGGATCAAGTCAGATAAAAAGCCGGCGCTGAATGTGGACCTTTGGGAAGAGCTGCTGGCGCTGATCGCAAAGCACGAAGTGCATTACCATTGGGTGAAGGGCCACGCAGAAAACCCCTATAATAACCGCTGCGATGAATTGGCTGTAGCACAGAGCCGCAAATTCAAGGAAATGCGCTGAAAAAAGCAATGTTAACGGAAAGTTCATAGCTTTGTCATGATTTTTCCGCAAATAAGGGGTAGTATAAAATCACTCCAAGCCTATTAAGGTTTTGAAGTACATTTTCTCCCTCCCAAAAAACACACACAGCAAAAAGGCCCTGTCGAAAGACAGGGCCTTTTTGTACCGATTAAAACTCTTATACTTGCTTTACATTAGCATTCTATGTATAATAAGGCATAATGGCCGAGTGGCGGCGCAGCCAGCGTCGCAAATCTTTCACGGCCCGGAGGAAACATGGAAAATAATAAGAAGACGATGGAAAAGATCGTAGCCCTTTGCAAGAACCGCGGCTTCGTTTTCGCTGGCAGCGAAATCTACGGCGGCCTTGCCAACACTTGGGACTACGGCCCCCTTGGCGTGGAACTGAAGAATAACATCAAGCGCGCCTGGTGGAAGAAATTCGTGCAGGAAAATCCCTACAACGTAGGTCTCGACGCAGCCATTCTGATGAATCCCCAGACTTGGGTGGCATCCGGCCATCTGGGCGGCTTCTCCGATCCTTTGATGGACTGCCGTGAGTGCCATGAGCGTTTCCGCGCAGACAAGCTTATTGAAGACTGGTGCGCAGAAAACGATTTCACCCTGCCCAAGGCCATCGATGCATATACCCACGAAGAAATGAAGGCTTTCGTGGAAGAAAAGAACATTCTCTGCCCCACCTGCGGCAAGCATAACTTCACCGATATCCGTCAGTTCAACCTGATGTTCAAGACCTTCCAGGGCGTTACCGAAGATGCAAAGAACACCGTGTATCCCCGCCCCGAAACCGCGCAGGGTATTTTCACCAACTTCGTGAACGTACAGCGCACCACCCGCCGCAAGATGCCCTTCGGTATCGGTCAGATCGGTAAGTCTTTCCGTAACGAAATCACCCCCGGTAACTTCATTTTCCGCGTGCGTGAATTCGAACAGATGGAACTGGAATTCTTCTGCAAGCCCAATACCGACCTGGAATGGTTCGACTATTGGCGCAGCTTCTGCCGCGATTGGCTGCTGGGCCTGGGCATGAAGGAAGAAAACCTGCGTCTGCGTGACCATGATCCCGAAGAACTGTGCTTCTATTCCAAGGCAACCACCGACTTCGAGTTCCTCTTCCCCTTCGGCTGGGGCGAACTCTGGGGCATTGCTGACCGTACCGACTACGACCTGACTCAGCATCAGACCGTTTCTGGCAGAGATCTGACCTATTTCGATCAGGAAGCTAACGAACGCTACATTCCCTACGTTATCGAGCCCAGTCTCGGCGTAGAACGCAGCTTCCTTGCATTCCTGGTAGAAGCTTACGATGAAGAAGTAGTTGGCCAGGATAAGAACGGCAATGATGACGTTCGTGTTGTTATGCACTTCCATCCCGCTCTGGCTCCCTTCAAGGCAGCTGTTCTGCCCCTGAGCAAGAAGCTGGGCGACAAGGCTCTGGAAATCTACAACGAACTCAGCCGCGACTTCATGGTAGATTACGATGAAGCAGGCTCCATCGGCAAGCGCTATCGCCGCGAAGACGAAATCGGCACTCCTTTCTGCATCACCGTTGACTTTGAAACTGTTGGTGATGAAAACACTCCCGCCGACAACTGCGTCACCGTTCGCGAACGCGACTCCATGGAACAGGTTCGTATTCCCATCAGCGAACTCAAGAGCTACCTCACCGAAAAGCTGGCTTATTAATTGCTGTGCAAAACAAAGGGAGAGCCTTCGGGCTCTCCCTTTTAAACTGCCTCCCAATAGGGGGAGTTTTCCACAAAAAGCGGTGTTTTCGTGGAAAAGATTTCAAAAAAAGAGAGAGTCGCAGACTCTCTCTTTTTCATTCTTTGGGTACTTTGTTCTTTTTGGGCCGCTTGATGCGGTGGAGCTGAGACCACAGCAAAATGATCACCTGTCCGGGAACGCCGGTGACAAACACCAGCCACACATTGTAGTTATATGGCAGGAAGGATATGTGAATGGAAGCCAGCGTGGTCCACATCAAAAGGGAAATGATGAGGAAATTTCGCCGTGAATTGAACCAGATGGAGTTGAACACCAGCCACACTATCAGGGAGATGGGAACAGAATAGATGAATACCATCCAATGCCCTGTGGCAGGATAGGGAAGAAGCTCAATGAGAACGAAAAGGAAAGTGGCCAGCAGCCACACCATCACGATGCTCATGGCAGTGATAAAGCGGTGGTTCTGCTTGCTGAGTTTTTCGGGAAGTGCGGGTTCCGGCAGCGCTGTTACATGGTCCAGCGTTAAAAGATAGTCCACCGTTACGCCGAAAAGAATAGCAATCTCCCGCAGTACGGAAACGTCAGGAATAGACTCTGCACGCTCCCATTTGCTGACAGCTTTATCTGAATAATTCAGTTTTTGGGCAAGTTCAGCCTGCGTCATGCCGCTGGCCTGGCGCAGAGAAGAGATGTTTTTGGCGATGACAGAGCGCAATTCTTCCATGAATGTAACCTTTCGGGAGATGTTTTTGCTAACATGGGTATTTTACCATCCCTAACACATAAAAGCAACGATGGAAGCATAAAAAGCGGTATTTTAAATAGAAATCAGCAGTTTTAACAACGATTCTACTGCAGGTAGAGAGAGGATTTTGTGCTCTACGGTGGGGGTCTGCAATAGTATACCCCCAAAAACAGGATTCCTCTTGCTTGCAAGGTGGCAGGCAATTATAATAAAATCACGAAAAGGCCGTATTACCTTGCGGCTGTGATGGAGGAAATGACTGTGCGTGATTATGTGATCTATACCGACTCTGCCTGTGACATCGGCGCCGAAACTTTGGCCCAGTGGGGTGTGAAGAGCTTGTCTCTCCGCTTCCATTTCACAGATGATGAAAAGGAATTTCAGGACGGCGCTATGCCTCATAAAGAATTTTATGATGAGATGCGCGCAGGCCGCACTGCAAAGACCTCTGCCATCAATATGGATGAGTTCAAAACTGCCTTCGAAGAAGAACTCAAAGCAGGCCGCGATGTGCTTTACATCGGTTTCTCTTCCGGCCTCAGCACTACTTTCAATTCCGGTCGCCTTGCAGCCGAAGAGCTGCAGGAAGAATATCCCGATGCCACCCTTGCTGCAGTAGACACCCTGGCAGCTTCCGCAGGCTTTGGCCTTCTGGTTTATCTTGCTTCCGAGCAGAAAAAGAACGGCAAGAGCCTTCAGGAAGTAAAGAAGTTTATTGAAGATAACCGCCTGAACCTCTGCCACTTCTTCACGGTGGACGATCTGGTGTATCTCAAGCGCGGTGGCCGTATCAGCGCTGCAACGGCGCTTGTGGGTGGTATGCTTGGTATCAAGCCCGTGATGCACGTGGATAACGAAGGCCACCTTGTGGCGCTGACCAAGGTCCGAGGCAGAAAGGCTGCCCTTAAGGCCCTTTCCGATAAGGTGGGCGAGCTGGCGCTGGAAAAGGATGGCGGCATCGTTTATATTTCCCACGGCGATTGCCGTGCAGATGTTGCACTTCTGGAAGAGATGATGGCCAAGGATTACGGCACCAAGGTAGATATCGTGGTGAATGTCGGCACCGTTATCGGTGCCCACGCAGGCCCCGGTACTGTGGCGCTTTTCTTCCTGGGTAAAGAAAGATAAAACGAAGGCAGGAGATTTTTCTCCTGCCTTTTTTGGAACTTTTTTCCATCAGGTTCCGTCAAAAAGGTATATCCCGAAAGGAGGGTTTTTATGAAAAGAATGATAGTTGTATTGAGCCTTGCCTTGGCTCTTATTACGCTGAGCGGCTGCATTGCCCGCCCTGTGGAGGGCATTATCGGCGGTGCGGACGGTCCCACCGCTATTATCGTGGGTGAAACGAAAGAGCCGGATAGCTATGTCCTGATTTGCCGCGTGGTGGCCGAAGAGGATGGTTACCTCGTTCTTGCCGACACGGAAAGCGCCGCAGGTGTTTATACCCTCACCACCCGTGATATTCCCGTGGTGTGGGATGAGGGTGCCGTGAGTTCCCGGGAAAAAGAAATCGCGGAGGGTTCGTTGGTGGTCATCACTTACGGTGGTGAATATGCTGAAAGCTGGCCCATGCAGCCCGGCGGCGTCACGGAGATCCGTGTCCTTGGCTATGGGTTTGATGATATGTGCCAGATGTATCTGGAGGTTTTGGAAGACCTTTGGGAAGAGGATGAAGGGCTGAACGGTGATATTACCGCAGTCAGCGTAGACCTTGCGGGAACTTCTCTTTCTCCTTCCGAGCAGGCGGCGGTGCGCTGGCTCTTTGAACAGGAATGCCGCGTTCCTGCACTGGATCTATCCATGGAAGAACTGGATGCCAAAGGTTATCTTACCCATGAAGAAAACGGCTTTACCCATTGGAAAGACGGCGTTTATATGGCCATCACAGAAGAAGTGCTGGAAGGAACTTATAACGGCATGGTGCCCGTGAAATTTGATGCGTGGAAATGGCGCTCCTCTCTTGGCGCTTATTTCTTCTCCGACTGCACCTCCGCGCGAAACGGCATGGGTGCATGGAGCGACTATCAGGTGGGCGCACATATGATCTCTTAAAGAAAAAAGAAGGATGCGAAAGCATCCTTCTTTTTTAGTCTTCGTTGAGCCATGCGGCGAGATTTTTGACTTCTTCCATGGCTTTGACATCGTCCTTTGCGGGGAGAATGTCGGTTTTCACGCTTTTTACCGTGTGGTCTTGGTAGCCCGAAGCGCCGAACATGCGGAAAAAGACCTTCACATGGTGGCTGACGCCGTGCTCATTCCCTTTGCCGCCGGCGGTGAGGATGAGAGCACCCTTTTTGGGGCGCAGGTTCAGCGGCTGATTTAAAAAATGGATGGCAGCGTGCTGGGGCTGGAAGCGGCTCATAAGGTTCAGCACCTGACCCGGCAGCGTCATGAAATACACGGGAGAGGCCAGCACCACGTTATCAAAATCGTCGGCATAGATGAGGTCCATATCGTCCCGTACCACGCATTTTGCCGTTTTGGCGCAGCCGCGGCAATCCACGCAGGGGGCGATGTTGGAGCGGTAGGCGGAAATTTCCACCACTTCGCCCTGCAAATGGCGGCGAAGCTCCGCGATCAAGGCGGCGGTATCCCCGTTAACGCGGGGAGAGCCGTTGACGATCAGCGTTTTTTTCATAGCTTATCCTTTCTGTGCTTCAAGCCCGTCCATGGGAACTTGCAGAATGACCGTTTTATAAAGCTTTACCAGGAAGAATACCGTCACGCTGACGGCAACCACTTCCGCCAGAGGATAGCTGAGCCAGACCAGAGAGTGGTTTCCTGTTTCAGCGCCGTAGCGGCCCAGGAAGTATGCCGTGGGCAGCAGGAAGAAAAGCTGGCGGAAGAAAGAGATAAACATGGAGTAGATGCTGCGGCCCAGCGCCTGGAAAACGGAGATGGTGGAGATGCAGGCACCTGCCAGCAGGAAGCTGGGGCCAATGATCTGCAGCGCGGGCTTGCCGATCTCCAGCATAAAGTCGGAGGCCTGGAAGAAGGAGAGAAGGGTGTTGGGGATGAGCAGGAAAGCTGCGGCACCCAGCGCCATAATGCCGATGGCATAGGTAATGGAGAGCTTCACCGTCTTCATCATGCGGCGGCGGTTCTGCGCGCCGTAGTTATACGCAATGATGGGGACGACGGCATTGTTAAGGCCGAAAACGGGCATAAAGAAGAGACTGTTGAGCTTGAAGTAGATGCCAAAGACGGTGGCGGCAGTTTCCTTGCCGATGTGGTAGGTGATGAGGATCTTATTCATGCAGAAGGTGGTGACAGAGCCGATGGCCACCATCACAACAGAGGGGATGCCGATGGCATAGATCTGGCCGATGATCTTCAGACTGGGGCGGAAACCGCGGAAAGAGAGGTGAACATCGCTGTTTTTCTTAATGTTGAACCAGAGATGCACACCAAAGCCGATGATTTGGCCCACCACAGTGGCGTAAGCTGCGCCTGCAACGCCCCAATCGAAAAGGAGAATAAAGATGGGGTCAAGGATCAGGTTGATAATGGCACCGCCCATCTGGCCGTACATAGCGTAAACCGTGCGGCCCGTGCCCTGGAGAAGACGCTCAAAGGTGATGCCGATGAAAATGCCGAAGGAGAGACCTCCGCAGATATTGAGATAGGTAACGCCCTGGTCTGCGATGTAGGCGATCTCCGTCTGGGTTTCCATAAAGGGGCGGGAGATGAGGAAGGTGGCCACCATGCAGACGATGCTGCCTACGATGGCCAGGAACACACCGTTCATAGCCACGGTATCTGCTCTCTTCTGGTCCTTTGCGCCAAGAGCGCGGGAGAAGAGGGCGTTCATACCTACAGCGGTGCCGCTGGAAAGGCCGATGATCAGGTTCTGCACGGGGAAGGCCAGAGAAACGGCGGTGAGACTCTCTTCGTTGATCATGGAAACGAAGACGGAGTCTACCATGTTGTAAAGCGCCTGCACCAGCATGGAGAGGATGATGGGAAGCGCCATGTTCCAGATGAGTTTATTCACGGGCATGGAGCCCATTTTATTTTCGGGAGTCATTGCCATAAGAGGGACCGTCCTTTAAAGGTGATGTTTTTCTGCCCTTTAGTTTATCACAGAAGGGTCGGATTGTATAGAAAAAGAGAGGCCGTAGCCTCTCTTTTTCCTTATTTTCCTTCAAAGAAATTGCGGATAGCTTCTTCGTTTGCAGTAACGCTGCCCTGCACGAAGAAGGGCTTGCCGCCGCCGCGGCCATTCAGGGCGGTATTCATATCCTTTGTCAGGGCGCGAAGGTCGCCGCCATCTTCCATCATGGCATATTTGTAGCTCTCAGCGCTGCCTGCAAACACGGCTGCGCGGCCGCCGCAGACTTCCCCCACAGCAACGCACAGTCGGCGCACGGAGTTGGGGTCCATGTCGCCCTTGAAGAGCAGCACATTGCCCTTGCCGCGGTTTTCTTCGGCGATGGAAGCGAAGATGCTCTCTTCCATTTCGGCGATGCGGCGGCTCTTTTCTTCGCTTTCAGCCTTCATGCGTTCCACAGCCTGGGCGGTATCTTCCGCCTTGGCGGAGAGCATGCGGCCCACGGAGAGGTTCTGCTCCCAGATCTTGGAGAGATATTCATAGGCGCGCTTGCCGAACTTCACTTCAAGGCGCACGCCGTCTTTAAACTTCTGGCAGGAGAGGAACTTGGCAATGCCCACCTGACCGCTGGAAAGTACATGGGTGCCGCAGCAGGCGCACATGTCAGCGCCGGGGAAGGCGGTGATGCGAACGGCGCCGCTGAGCTCCTTCTTGGAGCGATAGGGCAGCGCCTTCAGCTCATCAGCGTCAGGATACCACGCGCGGAAGGGGCGGTTAGCATAGATATAATCATTGGCGCGGCGCTCGATCTCCAAAATCTGCTCCCAGGTGATCTCGGCGTTATAGTCGATGATGACGGAGTCTGCGCCCATGTGGAAGCCGGTATTGTCGCAATGGAAGGCTTCGCAGATCATGCCGCTGACGATGTGCTCGCCGGAATGCTGCTGCATGTGGTCAAAGCGGCGCTCCCAATCGATCTTGCCTGTGACGGTGTCTCCCACGGTGAGGGGGGCGTCGCAGGTGTGGATGATGACGCCGTCTTTTTCCTGGGTGTCGGAAACGTTGGCAGCGCCCAGCGTGCCGTGGTCTGCGGCCTGACCGCCGCCTTCGGGATAAAAGGCGGTTTCATTCAGGGTAACGGCCCAGCTGCCCTTGATTTCCTCGCAGGAGAGGACAGTGGCGGAAAATTCGGTGAGGAAAGAATCGTTATAATAAAGCTTGGTGGTTTCCATAGTTTGCTCCTGAAATCGTATTTGCGTCAGTATACCACACTTTTAAGCAAAAGAAAAGAAGCGGTGCATTTGCACCGCTTCTTTTTTCAGTTAAGGATGTTTCTTCAACCAGTCGGCTTAGAAGAATGCAGCCCAAGCCAGGAAGCCTGCGCAAGCAACAACGCCGGTGAAGAGCAGAACGACTACCAGGTAGCCCATGATGTCCTTAGCCTTCAGGCCTGCAACGCCGAGAGCGGGCAGAGCCCAGAAGGGCTGGATCATGTTGGTCCACTGGTCACCCCAAGCGATAGCCATTGCAGCACGGCCGGGTTCGATACCAAGCTGAGCAGCTGCGGGCATAACGATGGGACCCTGAACTGCCCACTGACCGCCGCCGGAGGGAACGAAGAAGTTTACGATACCAGCGGAGAGGAAGGTGAGCATGGGGAAGGTGGTGGTGGTGGAGATGGATACGAAGAAGTTGGAGATAACACCGGCCAGGGAAACGCCTTCGGGGTTAGCAACGGTCATCATACCCATGATACCAGCGTACCAGGGGAACTGCAGCAGGATGCCTGCAGCGCCAGCAGCTGCATCGCCGATAGCGTCAACATAGCGACGCAGATCGCCGTGGAGCAGGATGCCCAGGAACATGAAGATCATGTTAACAACGTTGAGGTTCAGAGCGGAACCCAGGTTGCCGCCGGACTGAACGGTGCTTACGAAGTAGTAAACGATGTAGCCGAAGCCCATGAGGCAAACGATAGCCCACAGGATCTTGCTGTGTTCCATCTTGTCAGCGGGGGTGTCCTTAACGTAGGTGCGTTCAGCTTCTTCAGCCAGAACAGCGGGGTTAACAGCGATGGTCATTTCCTTGGAGGGATGCATAGCGTAGTTAACGAAAGGCATCAGAACCAGGATAACACCGCACATGATGAGGTTCATGGGGTGCAGGAAGGTCAGGTTGGTGCCAGCCTGATAGGTAGCTTCACCGATGGTGTAGCCGCCGGACAGGGTCAGGGGGATGGAGCCGGAGAAACCAGCGTGCCAAATAACGAAGCCGGAGTAAGCAGAAGCGATGAGCAGGGGATAGTCAACGGTGCGAACACGGCGAGCGATTTCCTTAGCCAGCAGAGCACCGGCGATGAGACCGAAGCCCCAGTTCAGCCAGCAGCAGATGGTGGAAACGAAGGTGGTGATCAGGATAGCGCTCTTGTTGTCCTTAGCGGTGGAAGCGATGGCGCCCAGAGCCTTCTTGCAGACGGGAGCGGTAGCCATTGCGTTACCGAGAACCAGAACCAGAGCCATCTGCATGGAGAATGCCAGCAGATTCCAGAAGCCGGAAGCGGAGCCCCAAGCGTTCAGGATTTCGATGGGGCCCATGGAGGTAGCGCCCATAGCAGCGATGAATACAACGATGCTCAGAATGATTGCGAACAGGAAGGGATCGGGCAGGAAGCGGCTTACGAGATGTACGCAACCGTTAGTGAATTTCTTAAACATAAATTCTCTCCTTTATTAGTTTGTGTGCCTTG